>NZ_JBFFKR010000082.1:0-12958 GCF_041555295.1 Ancylomarina sp.
GCAGTTCAGACCTGATATTGTCATGGGTATCTTTATTATGATTTGGGTAAATGATACGGTAGCCTATCTGGTTGGTGTTAATTTTGGGAAGCATAGATTATTCGAGCGTATTTCTCCTAAAAAATCTTGGGAAGGAAGTATTGGTGGCGGTATTGCAACCCTATTAGCCGCTTGGGCATGCTCTTGTTTTAGTCAGGAGTTAAGTCTGGTTTTATGGCTTTCAGTAGGGCTTATTGTCGCTGTTACTGGTGGTTTAGGAGATTTGGTTGAGTCTCTTTTTAAGCGTAGCATTCAAGTGAAAGATTCAGGTTCAATGTTACCTGGACATGGAGGAATTCTTGATCGTTTCGATGCAATTCTAATTGTATCTCCAATTGCTTTTGTTTTCCTTGAAATCGTAAAGGAGTTCAGTAAGTAATATTGAATTTAGATATATATAAATACAGAAAAGCGATCAACTTAATTGTTGATCGCTTTTTTATGTCCTGCTTTTATGTCTTTTTTACTTTTCACATCCTCATCCTTCGACTCTAATCAGGACAACGTATCCTCACATCAAAGACCTCTCATCCATTCAGGTCTAAGTTTTGCATTGGCAGGATCGTTTAGTACACCATTTATACGATTTAAGAGTTCTTCCTTATCTCGATTGAGATTACCTCTAAGAATTAGATAATTCGAGGCATGATCGCTTCGGAATACGGTGTTTTCGAGTTCCAAAGTTTCCATAAAGACTTTCATCTCCGCAATCAGTTCAATTGTATTTAATGGAATAAATTCCTCCTTGAACTTTTGTTTGAAATGTTCTTCTCCATATGGGTAACTCAATACCAGCGTTGATAAAAACTCAGGTTGAATTTCGTTCACAACTTTTGCTGAATTGATGGCATGCTGTTCAGAATATTTTTGTCCTCCCAAACCATTCAATATCATTACTGATAATTTGATACCAGCCTGTCTGGCTTTCTTCAAGGCACTACTTGTACTGCTGAAATCTTCTCCTTTGTTTATGACTTGCAGTAATTCATCATCCCCGGATTCGATTCCTACATACAGTAATTTTAAACCTTTTGCGGCTAAAATTTTCAGTTCTTCATCGGTTTTACATTCAATATCGCGAGGTATAGCATAGGCTGAAACTCGGTTGAGTTTTGGAAAGGTAGCATTTAGCTTATCTAATAAACGACTTAGTTTATCGAAGGACAAAACCATAGCATTGCCATCAGCCAAAAATACCTTTCGGATTTGATCAGCATGTGGAGCCATACTTTCAATTTCAGCAAAGACTTCTTCTTCAGGTCGAACTCGAAATTGTTTGCTACTGTACATTTCGCAAAAGGCACACTTGTTCCATGCACAACCTAAACTAACTTGAAGTATTAAAGAATACGCCTCACTTGGTGGGCGAAATAAAGGTTCGTCGTAATTAATCATCTTGCAAAAATATCAAATTTTGAATAGTGATTCATAAAAAATGCCTCGTTTAAAACGAGGCATTGATTAAAATATATGAGTAGAAGATTTTATTGATGATTATTATTTAATCTTTAAGTCATCACATCAACAAATCTTCATATCACCATATTATCTGTGATAGCGCAGCCATTTCCAAATCTCTTTGTAAGAAACTTTTTTGCCATACATTAAAATACCTGTGCGGTAAATTTTTGCTGCTACCCAAGTTACAAATATGAATGATGCAACCAATAATCCCATTGATAAAAGTAATTCCCATAATGGAACGCCAAAAGGAATACGTACCAACATAACAATTGGAGAGGTGAGTGGTATGATTGATCCCCAGAATGCTAAACTGCTCTCAGGATTTTTAGCAACTGCCATTCCAATATACAAGGCAAGGACTAGTGGCAATGATATTGGGAGCATGAACTGTTGGGTTTCCGTTTCGTTATCAACTGCTGAACCAACAGCTGCGAATAGTGCTGAATACAATAAATACCCTGCTAGAAAGAAGAAGATAAAACCACCAAGAATACTTAAAATATAACTCATGTCGAATGTTCCAAGAACATCTTGCATCATATTTAATTGAGCCTGATTCATTGCTTGTCCTGTACTTGGCAATTGGCTTATTGATGAAGCTTCCTGTATGCTTGAAGCATCAAGTCCTGGTAAGAAAATAGCACTACCAATGGCAATAATAGCTCCAGATAGAATGACCCACATTAGGAACTGGGTTAAGCCAACCATTGCCACACCGACAATCTTACCCATCATTAGTTGGAAAGGTTTAACCGATGAAATGATAACTTCGATAATTCGATTACTCTTTTCTTCGATAACGCCTCGCATCACCTGAACACCATACATGAAAATAAACATGTAAATGATGAAACTCATGGCAAAACCAAGTCCCATTGCAATTTCAGTTGAGCTTTGTTTAATCTCACCGTCATCACCAAATTTAATAGTCTTAACGGAAATAGGGGTTTTGGTTGCTGCTAACTTTTGCTCCAAATCTGGCATATTAGCTTCTGCAATAATCTTCGAACGCTTAATTGTTTCTATATGATTACGAATTTGTGAACCAACCTCTGATTTAACTTCTATGGTCACTTGCTTAAACGAAAACAGTTCTGTCGATTGTGATTCTAGAATGTCTTTTGGAATTTTAAGAAGTGCATAATAACCCTTGGTATCCAGCATCTTCTTAGCTTCTTCAAAGCTTGTGTTCTCTAGGTATTCGAAGGTGGTGAAATCTTGTGATTCCACTGGACTTACCAGTTCTGATTCATTAATGACACCAATAGTCCTTTTTTCGGTATCGTCCTTCATCATCATCCATATCATAAAAGCATATATACCTGCAATTAAAATAGGAGTAAGGAATGTTAGGAGTAGGAATGATTTCTTTTTAACTCGTGATAAATATTCACGTTGAATAATGATTAATATCTTGTTCATTGTATTTATCTATAAGTCCGATATTATCGGAATGAAATTGAATTGTATTATTTGTGCACTTAATTGATTATTCAAAATCAAGGCTAAGATTCTTTTCATTTACAACACGAATGAAAATATCATTCATACTTGGAATAATTTCATTGAATGAAACAATTTCGACATGAGGGAGTATTTGGCTTAGCAAGTCGTTTGAACTCGTTCCATTGTTCAATTTCAATTTTAAAGACTCGAATTCCTTACGCGATTGATGTTCCAAAATTTCAATATTGCTAGATAAATTTGCCTTTAATTTTTCTTGATCACCAGTGAAAGAGATATTATAAGTATTGGTACGGTATTGTTTTTTGATGTCTTCAAAGGAACCATCAAGTATCTTTTCTGACTTATGAATAAGTGCAATATGATCGCAAATTTCTTCGACAGACGCCATATTGTGGGTAGAGAAAATAATGGTGCATCCCCTGTCGCGTAGTTCTAATATTTCTTTTTTAAGAAGATTTGCATTAATAGGGTCGAATCCACTAAAAGGCTCATCGAATATTAAAAGTTTAGGTTCGTGAAGAATGGTTGTGATGAATTGGATCTTCTGAGCCATTCCTTTAGAAAGCTCTTCAACTTTTTTATCCCACCATTCTAAAATATCGAATTTCTTAAACCAAGCTTGTAGTTTTGCTGTTGCATCTTGCTTGCTCATCCCTTTTAGCTGAGCCAGATAAATAGATTGCTCACCAACCTTCATTTTCTTGTACAAGCCACGCTCTTCTGGTAAATAACCAATATGATGTACGTGTTCAGCTTTTAATGGTTCACCGTTAAAGAAAACCTCGCCAGAGTCAGGGCCGGTAATTTGATTAATTATTCGAATTAGAGTTGTTTTACCGGCACCATTCGGTCCTAGAAGACCAAATATGCTTCCTTCAGAAACAGATATGCTCACACCTTTTAAAGCTGTGTGTCCAGCATACTGTTTTACTATATTTTTTGCTTCGAAAAACGCCATGTATAAATAAATTAAAGGGGTTTTAATGATTAATAGTTAGTTTCAATTTTTGTGTTTATTAATTAGTGTACAAAATACCTAAAAGTTACATCTGTTTAATATAAAATCGATATAAAGGTGAAAGTTAGCGATTATACCTTTAAAAATGAGGACAAAAAAAATCCCTCAGATATTTCTGAGGGATTCGAACTTTAATATTTTTCTAGTCGAAGAAGTTTCTCACTTTTTTGAAGAAGCTTTTCTCTTGAGAACTTGGATTAGGTATAAATGATTCAGAAGCCTGAAGTTTTTCAAGAAGTTTCTGCTCATCTTTACTAACCTTATTTGGAACCCAAACATTTATTTTAACCAACAAGTCTCCTCTTCCGTAGCCGTTAATATCAGGTAATCCTTTTCCGCGTAAGCGAAGAATTTTACCAGGTTGTGTTCCGCCATCGATTTTAACTTTTACCTTATTTTCGATAGTTGGAATCTCAACAGCTGTTCCTAAAATTGAATCTGGAATGCTGATGAATAAATTATATAATAAATCGTTCTCATCACGTACTAGTTCAGGATGTTCTTCTTCGTGAACTAATATTAATAAATCACCATTCACACCACCACGACGAGCTGCATTGCCACGTCCGCTTACTGATAACTGCATACCTTCAGCAACACCAGCAGGAATATTGATTGAGATAACTTCATCGTCTTTTACGATACCTTCGCCAGCACATGACTTACATTTGTGAGTGATGATTTTACCTTCACCATTACATGATGGACACGCTGCACTGGTTTGCATCTGACCTAAGATCGTATTCTGAATGCGTGTTACCTGACCTGTTCCATGACACTGCGAACAGTTAGAGTGTGAAGAACCTCCTTCAGCCCCAGATCCATGACATTCTGTGCACTCAACATGCTTTTTAACCTTGATTTTCTTTTCAACGCCGCTTGCAATTTCCTCAAGTGTAAGCTTAACCTGAACTCGTAAGTTGCTACCACGGTTCACGCGCTGTGAACTACGTCCGCCGCCACCGAAACCTCCAAAGAAAGATCCGCCAGATCCACCACCGAAAATATCACCAAAATGAGAGAAGATATCGTCCATGTTCATGCCGCCACCGCCGAAACCGCCTCCTGCTGAACCGCTCATACCAGCGTGTCCATATTGATCGTAACGCTGACGTTTTTGATCATTGCTTAAAACCTCATAAGCTTCAGCTGCTTCTTTAAACTTTTCTTCAGCCTCTTTGTTATCAGGGTTTTTATCAGGATGAAATTGTATAGCTTTCTTACGATAAGCCTTTTTTAGCTCTGGTCCTGTTGCATTTTTTGATACGCCAAGTATTTCGTAGTAATCTCTTTTCGACATCTTAATTCAGCTTTGTTTTGATTAATATTATTCTCCAACGACTACTTTCGAAAAGCGAATCACTTTATCATTTAGGTAATATCCTTTTTCTACGCAATCAACAACTTTTCCTTTCATTTTTTTGCTAGGAGCAGGAATCTTGGTGATAGCCTCGTGTAAATCGGTATCGAAAGCCAAATTTTTGGCCTCAATTTCTTTCACACCCTGTTGGATCATAAAATCTTTGAAGTTTGTATATATCAAATGAATTCCTTCTTTTACACCCTTAATATCATTAGACTCGTCTACAGATTTTAAAGCACGTTCAAAGTTATCCATTACGGGAAGAACATTAAGTAATATCTTTTCACCTGCTGATTTTGTCAGCTCCATCTTCTCTTTAAGTGTACGCTTACGGTAATTATCGAATTCAGCTGATAATCTCATGTATTTGTCGGTTACTTCACTAAGCTGATTTTTAAGTGCCTCAATTTCGTCAGCTTTCTTTTCTTCTTCAGTCTTTAAAACTTCGACCTTCTCTTCTGTAGCACCCACCTCTTCGACAGTTTCATTTTCAGGAGTAACAGCTTCTTTTGCTTCCAAATCTTCCTTGTTTAATTTGCTTTTATCTTTTGTCATCTCGTTATTTTTCTAATAAATGCCAAATTGCTCTGGGCTTCAGTTTCACTATTTGTTTGTCAGTAATTACTAACTTTGATATCTAGTTTGCATTGCTGCTAAAATTACAGGCATCACAATTACAAAATGTTTGCCAATGCCTATTTTCCGACAAATTGGCACAAAGATAAAACTTGTCGGTTGAATTTGTAGTTTTTTGTAGAACTTAATGGCAATTTTTCATGACAAGACATGTTTAATTGAATTGCTTTCAGCTATTAATGGATCGGAAGCAAAAAAAAAAGAGCTGTTCATTTTCTGAACAACTCTTAGTCTATTTTATCTGAAATAGAATCTATTTTTTTAAGTAGTGTTGTAAAATTAGCTCCAACTTTTGACCTCTTAAATCCTTGGCTAAAATAGTGCCATTTTCATCGATTAGGAAGTTCGATGGAATAGAGTTAATACCAAATTTAACAGCAGTAGGCGAGTACCATCCTTGTAACTCACTAACGTGATAATCCCATGTTAATTCATCTTTCTTAATGGCATTCTTCCAGCTATTAATCTTTTTATCTAAAGAAAAACTAAGTACGGTAAAGCCATCCCCATTCTTAAATTCCTGATCTTTAAATTTGCTATAAACAGAAACAACCCAAGGGTTTTCATCACGACATGGTCCACACCATGAAGCCCAAAAATCAACAAGAACAAGCTTGCCTTTAAGATCACTTAGTTTAATGTCTTTCCCATCAGGCGATTTAGCAGAAATTTCAGGAATTTTATCCCCAATATTTAAACCTTCTTTTACATCTTTGCTTTTTTCTCCAGCAAATGCAGAAAATGAAATAACTAGAATTGTTATTAGTATACTTAGATTTAATTTTTTCATAGCGAATTATCTTTTTTGAAGTGCTTACGTTTGTAATTGCTTTATGTTTTTTTTGTAAGACTAAAATTAGCTAATTGTTTTTATTTAGACTGTTAATGAATAGTTAATTGTCAATTCTCCTAATTTTTGCTCCAATTGCATTTAGGCGAAGGTCTATATTCTCGTAACCTCTGTCTATTTGATCAATATTTTGAATGGTACTGGTTCCTTCAGCCGAGAGAGCTGCAATTAAAAGAGAAACCCCAGCTCGAATATCAGGTGAAACCATTTTGGTTGCTCTAAGCATAGATTCTTGATTAAGGCCAATAACAGTTGCTCTATGAGGATCGCATAGAATAATTTGAGCGCCCATATCGATCAGTTTATCCGTAAAGAAAAGTCGTGATTCAAACATTTTTTGATGAATTAGAACACTTCCTTTTGCTTGAGTAGCAACAACTAGAATAATACTTATAAGATCTGGAGTCAAGCCAGGCCAAGGGGCGTCAGAAATAGTTAGGATGGAGCCATCCATAAAATTCTCTATAGTATAACTCTCCTGCTTTGGGATGTAAATATCGTCTCCAATAATCTCGAGTTTAATACCCAATTTCATGAATGTATCTGGAATAACACCTAGTTCTTTGTAGGCTACGTTTTTTATGGTAATTTCAGATTTCGTCATAGCTGCTAGGCCAATAAAACTACCAATCTCAATCATATCAGGAAGAATTCTATGTTCGCAACCCGATAGGATTTTAACACCTTCGACATAAAGTAAGTTGGAGCCTATTCCCATAATTTTTGCTCCCATGGAATTCAACATCTTGCATAATTGTTGTATGTAAGGCTCACAGGCAGCATTGTAAATTGTGGTTGTCCCTTCAGCAAGTACGGCAGCCATAATTATATTAGCAGTACCAGTAACTGATGCTTCATCAAGCAACATATAAGTTCCCTTTAGGCGTGGAGCTTCTAAACGGTAAAATTTATCACCTTGCTTGTATTTGAAATCAGCACCTAGCTTTTGAAAACCAATGAAGTGTGTGTCTAGTCTACGACGTCCAATTTTATCACCACCGGGCTTTGGAATGTATGCTTTTCCGAAACGAGCCAATAATGGACCAATAATCATAATTGAACCGCGAAGAGATGAGCCTTTTTTAGCAAACTCATCCGTATTTAAATATTCAAGATTGATCTCTTTGGCTTCGAAACAATAGGTATTCTTAGTCTCTTGAGTCACACTAACACCAAGTGATGCGAGTAATTCAATCAAACGGTTTACATCAAGTATGTTTGGGATATTGTGAATTCTGATTTTTTCGGATGTAAGGAGAGTGGCGCACAAGATTTGTAAAGCCTCATTTTTTGCTCCTTGCGGGTGTAATTCACCTTTTAGTGTTGTGCCACCAGTTATTTCGAATGTGCTCATTTATTTGATCATTAGGTATTATGATGGAATGATTTGGCAGATGTTAAGATTATCTGTTTTGAAATAGAATGAATCAATAATATGATTCCCAATATTTAAAATTCAAGCTTAAAGATAATGAAAAGGACTTTTAATAATGAAGTTAATAATCAGTAAATTTTGAAAAGATGAATTTCAAATTAGACACAAAAAAACCGGAATTTATCCGGTTTAAATATGCTGTAAATTTCAATAATATTATTTTTTCTTAATGAACTTTCGAGGTTCATTTTTGTGGAATGTTTTTTTCTTACTCTGGAAATCTTTGTCGTGAGTTTCTCTCAGTTTTAAGTTTTCAGGAATAGTTAATTTCCCTCCAGATAAGTCTACGATATCTTTGAATATTTTTTCATCAACAACACCATCTTTATTCCAATTTGTATAAGACTTTTTCATATGATTGGCAATCATCGAGATTAAAGCTGATTGTTCTTTTTCATCTTCAAGCTCAATTGCTTTCTTAATCATAGATTCAATAATCTTTCCGTAATGACGATATCTGATTCTATTATTATTGTATGGAAGAACTTCTGGCTTCTCTGCTAATTTCTCTTTCGTAGGTAATTCGTATGGTGAATCGATATCGAATTCGAAATCTGTCATGATAGCTAAATGATCCCAAAGTTTGTGTCTGAAATCACTAACGTCTCTAAGGTGAGGGTACATGTTACCCATGATAGAAATAATAGTTTTTGCAGCTTTATTTCTTTCGTCTCTATCCTCGATTTTCATGGCAAAATCAACCATCATTTGTACGTTTCTGCCATATTCAGGGAGTAATAATTTTACCCTATTCGAATTATAATCCATCTATTTGTTGTTGTGTTTTAACTGTGATGTTGTCTACAGTTATCACTTATTTTGTGGGAAAGCTTATTGATGTGTGTTCAATAAGTTTTTACTTTTATACTCACCCTAAAATATTATTGATTTTTAGACGTGTCTTTTGAAGAACACAATATTACTAAAAAAAACGAAAATAAATCAGTTAATATTTGATATCTGAGCTTTTATTATCTTACAGTTGAAGTTTAGTCGATAATGAAATTGTAACCGGTATGGTGGGTTTATTCACGGAATCACTTAGAACTCAATGCAAATGTACTGCATTTCTTCTTTCAATGCAAATGGAACACATATAAGCTGTGTTATTACACAATGATAAACACAAATTAAACGATTTTCAACTTGGCAAATTTCAATAGTAATTGTTTCTGACCGACATTCTGAAAAAATACAGTAGCCTTAATATTGGGTGCTTCTCCCTCCAAATGTAAAACCTTTCCTTTCCCAAACCGTTGGTGTTCTATATGCATGCCAGCTTGAATTGAACTTGCATCTGAAAATGCGAAGTTACTATCTGTTTCTGAATTACCAGTAGGTCTCACTCTTGGTGCTGACTGCGAAAGCTTGGGGCGTGTAGCCGGCTTTTTCTTTTGTTGGAAACGAGTCTCACTCGCTACACGTTCATGACTACTATCACTTTCAGATATTCTCGATCCAAAGCTAGAAAATTCAGGTTCTTGTTCGTAAGAAAAATCGATATACTGAGGATCAATTTCTTTTATAAAACGACTTGGACGAGGATAACTCATATCACCCCATTTGTAACGTGCTTTTGCAAAAGATAAGCTAACTTTTTCTTGCGCTCTGGTTAATGCCACATAAAACAATCGACGCTCTTCTTCTAACTCATGAGTTGATGTTATAGATAGTTTGGATGGAAACAAATCCTCTTCCATACCAACAACGTAAAGATAAGGAAACTCAAGCCCTTTTGATGAATGAATGGTCATCATGCTTACCTTATCTCTATCTTCATCTTTTTCATTATCCTGATTAGTTAGTAAAGCTACATCTTCTAAGTAGTTCGCCAGTTTATTTTCACGATCTTCTTCCAGTGCAATTTGTGTGAAATCCTGAATAGCATTCAAAAGTTCCTGAATGTTCTCATGACGCGAAACACCTTCTGGTGATCTATCGTTATAGAGTTCTTTAATAATTCCTGTTTCTTTAGAAACTCGAGTTGCCAGATCGAAAGCCGATTCGTGTTCCATCTTCATGGCAAAGCCGTTAACTAAATTGGCGAACTTCATCAATTTACTGATTGTTCCACCATTTAAACCATAAGGACGCTCATTTAAACCACAGATGATATTCCAAATACTCAGCCCTGTGCTAGTGGCAGCTTCCTGAAGCTTTCCAATGGTTGTTGCACCAATACCTCTTTTGGGATAATTGATCACACGTTTGATTGCCTCTTCGTCATTCGGATTGATAGCCATTCTGAAATACGATAGCAAGTCTTTAATCTCTTTACGTTGGTAAAAAGAAAGCCCACCATATATTTTATAAGGGAGGTTGAGTTTTCTTAATGACTCCTCAAAAATTCGGGATTGGGCATTGGTTCTATATAAAATTGCAAAATCTTCAAACTTAAGACGATTTCGCATTTTAGTTTCAAAAATATCATTGGCAATGATATAACCTTCTTCGTGGTCAGTCATTGCTTTAATAACTTTGATGTTTTCGCCACCTTCTTTTTCAGAGAATGATTCTTTCTTTATTTGCCCCTGATTTTTTTTAATGACAGAATTCGCCGCATTTACAATAATCTTTGTAGAACGGTAATTTTGCTCAAGTTTAAATAATTGGTAGTTTGGGTAATCGTTTCTGAAGTTGAGAATGTTTTCGATTTTTGCTCCACGAAAAGAGTAAATACTCTGCGCATCGTCACCTACAACACTCACATTTTTATGTTGTTCTGCTAATCTTTTTACAATTAGATATTGCGAATAGTTGGTATCCTGATACTCATCAACCAATATGTATCTAAACTTATCTTGATACTTGGCTAAAACCTCTGGTACGTTTTTAAAAAGGATGTTTGTCTGCAAAAGTAGATCGTCAAAATCCATAGCATTTGCCTGATGGCAACGGTGACTATATCGCTTATATATTTCAGCAGTTAATGGTCTGCGATTTGAGGCATCAATTTCTTGCGCAGCCGAATTCTGAGAGTAAGCCATTGCAGTAACAAGATTATTCTTAGCTGATGAAATTCGATTAAGAACATCATTGGCTTTATAAACCTTATCATCCAGTTTCATCTCTTTAATAATACTGCGAAGTAGATTTTTGGAATCTTGAGTATCGTAAATGGTGAAGTTTGAATCGAAACCCAAATGTTCTGCTTCGTAGCGTAATATTTTCGCGAAGGTCGAGTGAAAAGTCCCCATCCATAAAGCTTGAGCCTGTTCTGACCCAACAATATGCCCAATACGCTCTTTCATTTCGCGTGCAGCTTTATTGGTGAAAGTAAGAGCTAGTATGGTATACGGACGCACCCCCTTACTTAAAAGATGAGCAATTCGGTAAGTTAATACACGTGTTTTTCCTGATCCGGCTCCAGCAATGACTAGTGATGGGCCATCTGTTTTTTCAACTGCTTCACGCTGTACTGGGTTTAGGTCATTTAAATAATCCATATGCTCTTTACTCTAATTTTCAATTCCAAAAATACTAGCTCAAAAGTACAAATTGCAATCTTAGTCGCACAAATTTTTCAATAAATATCTCCATCAATTTATTATTCTATGAACATATATCATAAATGCGACTTAATTTTTTTAATATTGTAAATTAAGTATTGTAAAAATAGAAACATATGAGACTAATGGTTTTAGCTATTTCAAATAAATTCCGATTATTTTTAGGCGTTCTTTTTGCCTTGATTTTATGCCAATCGACACTGTTTGCTCAAATTTCGGCTCCTACATCTAGTTATAGTTCGATAACCGAATATTCGGTAGGTGGAACTCAAGATGAAATTTTTGTTTTCTGTGATGATGCTAATGTTGGAGTAGGTGAATTGAAAGCTGTTTCTTCTGATGGTGCTGAAGACTGGAATTTTACCTGGACTCAATGGGATTCTGGAACAAATAGTTTTTCTATACCCGTTTTTACAGATAATGCTGTTGGTGAATCGACTATTAGTAATTTACCAGATGGTAGATATCAGGTGGAGATTCAAAAGGGGGTAGAAGATGAATCATTTATAGTTTGGGCTTTTAATCAAGTCAAAACTATTAAGCCTAGTTTAGTTCTCGATACTAAAGATTGTAATGGTGTCGCTTTTATATCAACATTACCCGTTAATCAATACCCAGACATAAATGCAGCAACTCCAAGAACTCTTAATGTAAGTACATCCGTAGTTTTTTCCTTCCAAAGAGATAATATAGAGCTTCAGCGATTACCTCTAGTTGATTATGCAGGTTTACCAAAAAGTTTTTTTGATAATCAAGTGTTCGTGAATGAGGCTGACTATAAGGTAATTGTGACTGATGAATGTGGTTTTGAATATACGTCGGAAACAAAATCTGAAAAAACATACAAGGTTGATGCTAAATTTACTCTTAATCCTTCAACAGGAGAAGCGCCTTTAGAGGTCTCTTTTGAAACTAATGATGCAAATGCGACAGATTATCAGTGGTACCTCTATCAAGACGAAACAAGAGTTGATGGTCCAGTTGAAATAAGAGATAGTCTATTGATTGATATTACAACGGGGATGAATGAGAATTTTACTTATACATATTTACACCCTGGGGAGTATAATGTGAAATTAATAGTTACAAATACCGATGACGCAATGAATTGTGTTGCGTCTTCAACTAATAAAATTATAGTTGAAGGTTCGATTTTTGAAGTTCCCAATGTGTTTAC
>NZ_JBFFKR010000083.1:0-12822 GCF_041555295.1 Ancylomarina sp.
CTTGGGGATATTCTATAGTACAAAGGAATAGCCCATGACCGGGAACTGAGGATCCAGCATTGCATCTGTTCATACTTTCAATTACCCGGCGGAAACCTGCCATATCCATTTTTCCACGACCAACTTCAACCAAGGTTCCAACAATAGCTCTAACCATATTTCTTAGGAAACGATCAGCACAAACCGTAAAAACTAACTCATCGCCTCTATCTTGCCATTCTGCCTTATAGATTTTACAGATATTAGTTTTTGTATCGGTATGTAATTTGCTAAAACTGGTAAAGTCCTCATATTCGAAAAGAAGCTTAGCGGCCTCATTCATCTTATCTACATCAAGCTGATGCATCATCTGCCAATGAGATTCTGAGCGGAAAGGATTCTTGTGCTTAGTAATAAAATACTGGTAAGTTCTCGATAAGGCATCGAAACGAGTATGTGCCTCAGGCGTAACTGGGAACATCGATTTCACGGCAATATCATACGGAAGAAAACGATTCAATCGAAACACCAGCTTTTCAGCTTCAACATCTCTCGCTTCAGAAATATTAAAATGAGCCACAAAATCACTGGCATGAACACCGGTATCTGTTCTACCACAACCTACAACATTTATTTTTTGGTTAAGAATCGTGCTTAAAGCTTTATTCAAAACTTCCTGAACGGTGATCGCGTTTGGCTGTATTTGCCAACCATGATAATTGGTTCCTTTATAACTAAGTTGTATAAAATATCTCTGAGTCAAAACTGATGTGTGTTTATGATTAGCCAGTAGTATGGCACAAAAATAGCAATTCCGATGAGATTCCCGAAATCAAACTTGAATAGATATAAAAATGACGTTTCCATAAACATAAGTCACATTTGGACATAAAAAATCGCACTAGCTAATGGATTTATAAACTCCTATAAAACAGGATTTGAGTGCCCATCTGGTCAAGTTTCCCCTGTGTCCGAAAACAACCCGAAGGTTGGGGCCTGCTTTTGCAAACGTGTAGCTTTCTCGGTAACTTGTAAGTGTTGAGTTTAACAATCGATAACTAGCGCGATTATGCTTTTATCTTATATGTAAAGAACGTTCGTTTATATTTGTAAAGTAAATGATTTTTTTCTGTGTTTACAAGGGATACAGAAGAAATTTATCTATTTCTAGTAAAGCTTTTATGAGTCAACTTAAAATCTTACCTTTATTAAATGTGTAGTAATAAAATGAAGATCATAGGAATAAACCTAAGACCATCCTCCCAATATAAATCCCTAATAAAAAGATACAATTTCCATTATTTTTATATTTTTGCAGCTAATAATAGAAAATGCAAAAACCTCCTTATATAGATATACACACGCACCATTCAAATCGCAAGGAGAGTGTCATATCTATAGTCAATTATTTTCCAGAGCAAATCAAACTTGAAGACCTTTCTAGCAAAATAGTTTCGGTGGGCCTGCATCCTTGGCATCTTAATAAAGACTGTGAAGACGAAAATATTGATCTTATTAGAACAATTGCATCAATTAATAAGGTATTAGCAATTGGAGAAATAGGTTTAGATAGAAACATAGCTATCCCTTTAGGTATTCAAAAGGCCTATTTCACAAAACAGGTTGCAATAGCTGAAAAATTCAACAAACCCATCATTATCCACTGTGTAAGATGTTTTCCTGAACTGATTTCAATCAAAAAGAAAATTAAAGCTTCTACCCCTTGGTTGATTCACGGTTTTAGAAACAATATTCAGATTGCACAAAATCTACTAAAACAGGATTGTTATATCTCTTTTGGGGAAGCCTTGTTATTTGATAAGAAGATTCAAAATGTATTCGTAGAAATACCAATAAATCAAATCTTCCTGGAAACGGATGAGAGCAAACACTCAATTATTGACATATATAATAAAGCAGCTCAATTAAAGGGCTTGCAATTAGACGATTTTAAAATGAAGCTTTTTGAAAATTACAAATCTGTATTCCAGACCAAGTAAAAGTTTGAAAGTTTAAGTATAATTTTTTTTGAATATAGATGAATACAGAATGGTTGAGCAGGACAGAACTGCTCCTCGGAGAAGAAAGATTGGAGCAGGTGAAAGATGCTCATATATTGGTCGTTGGACTTGGTGGCGTTGGAGCCTATGCAGCAGAACTACTTTGTCGTGCAGGAATTGGTCGAATGACCATCGTTGATGGTGATAATATTGAAGCATCGAATATCAATAGACAAATGCCAGCCACAACACAAACTTTAGGTAAAGATAAAGCAGTTGTAATGGCAGATAGGTTATTGGAAATTAATCCCGATATAAAACTTAGAGTCATTAATGAATTCTTGCAAGAGGAACGTATGATAGAAATCTTGGAAGAAACCCATTACGATTATGTCGTTGATGCCATTGATACCCTTACTCCAAAAATATTTTTAATCTATCATAGTCTCAAAAACAACTACAAAGTTGTGAGCTCGATGGGTGCTGGTGGCAAAATGGATCCAAGCCAAATTCAAATCAAAGATATTTCTAAATCCTACAATTGCAGGTTGGCGAGAATGCTTCGAAAAAAGCTTCATCAAATCGGTGTTTTTAAAGGTGTTCAAGTCGTTTTCTCACCTGAAGATGTAGATAAGAAGGCGGTTATTTTGGCCGAAAGTCAAAATAAAAGATCAAATGTGGGCACGATTTCTTATATGCCTCCAATTTTTGGCTGTTATATTGCATCTGTCGTACTCCGAGAACTAAGCGGTAAAAACTAATTCGCATCCTTTATAAATATATGAAGCCCAGTCAATCAAAAGACAGGGCTTTATTTACGTGTTAAAAAAAAAACGTTTAAAAATTGCTAGAAGTAAAATGAGTTCATCTCAATTTTATTATCTTCGAAATATCAATAAACAATACAAAATCTAACCCGATCTAATATGCAAGTTTATTATGATATTCTCTCATCTCCAATAGGATATTTACTTCTTATTGCCCAAGAATTTGCCTTAAAAAAAATCGCATTTCAACCTAAAGATAAAGCTCATAAGATCCATCCTGAATGGATCCAAGGATCTGAATTGCTTGAACATACTAAAAATGAATTAAAAGCCTACTTTAACGGCCAGCTTAAAAATTTCACGGTAAACGTTAACCCCAATGGCACACCTTTCCAAAAACAAATTTGGAAAGAAGTCATAGCTATTCCTTACGGGAAAGTTTGTTCATACCAGGATGTAGCCAATAAGATTGACCACCCAACAGCATGCAGAGCAGTGGGAAGAGCTAATTCTCAAAACCCCATCCCCATTATTATTCCCTGCCACAGAGTGATAGGAAAAAGTGGTAAGCTAACTGGTTATGCAGGTGGTTTAGATAGAAAACAAAACCTATTAAAACTAGAAGGAATTGAAACAGAGACGAGTCCAAATCAATACAAACTTTTTTAATTAACAATGGCAACCTTCTTATTCACACATTAATAAAAACTCCTGAATAAGACTTCGCTTTATCATTATTTTATTTGATAAACTGGCTAAAAACAATAACTTGCGGGCTGTTTAATGCAAAACAAAAATATTTACTTGTTATATTGCATAACGCATATCAAAAAAACAAAAATAAATGACCAATAAAACTGCACACACATTCCACATTCCTGTTATGGGAACGGGATACACTGTGAACACACCATTACAAGTAGCTCAGTATGGTATTTCATCAGTTGTTTCCATTGTGGATGATATTCTTCTTGAGAATTTGCGTGAATTTTATAGCAAACAATTGAGTTTGCCTTTCCAGCCTATATCTAGTAAAACAATGGATTGTAGAGCAGAAAGAATTACCGCATATCTTAACCTTATGGATAAAATGGTTAAGGACAAATTCGAAGAAGTTAAAGAATCAATTGTTGAGAAGGGTAAGGAATTTGAAAAATATATGGATCTTCTTCCTGATGTTTCTACTCTAAAAAAAGAAATTCAAGACAAGGTAAACAATAACCATTACCTTAAGGATATTAAGACTTGGTTAAATGAAAACCTACCACTTGGGAATATTGATGTAAACATCATGACTAAGGTTGATAAGGACAACTACTTTGAGGGCGAACAATTACCATCGGAATATAACGATGCTCATGCTGCATTAAGAGGTTTTGCAAACAGTACACTTGAGTCTTCATTAGTATTATCTGCTGGAATGAATCCTCGCTTATACGGCTACCTGGAACAATTCAACGATTTTTATCCAAATGAAGATGGCTATATCAAAAAGAAAGTGGTTCTTAAGGTAAGCGATTACCGATCAGCACTCATTCAAGGAAAATTCCTGGCTAAAAAAGGCATTTGGGTTTCAGAATACAGAATTGAATCAGGGCTTAACTGTGGTGGTCATGCTTTTGCTACCGATGGTTCGTTAATGGGACCTATTCTTGAAGAATTTAAAAACAACAAATCAGAATTAAGCGCAGACACAAGTGAGCTACTATACTCTGCACTCCAAGCAAAAAAACGTCCTGTTCCAGAAGGGAAATTAGAGCTTACGATTACCGCTCAAGGTGGTGTTGGCACATCAGAGGAACATGAATTTTTAATGGATTATTATGGTATTAGCTCTGTGGGTTGGGGAACTCCTTTCCTATTGGTACCTGAAGTTTGTGATGTTGATAAAACAACTCTAAAAACACTTTCTGAAGCTAAAGAAGAGGAATTATACCTAAGTCATTCATCACCTTTAGGTGTTCGTTTCAATAATTTGAAAGGAAATACACGTGATGAGGGAAAAATGGAAATGATCAAGGCTGGCAAACCAGGTAGTGTTTGTACAAAGCGTCTCTTAGTTTCCAACAAAGAATATACGGACAAAGCAATCTGTACAGCATCAAGACAATATCAAAATCTGAAGATCAAGGATCTTAAATCACAAAATTTAAGTGAAGAGGCATACGAGGTTGAAATTGAGAAGATGAGTCAAAAAACTTGTCTTTGTAAAGGCTTATCTGCTGCATCCTATCTAGTAAATAATTTGGATACTACGGCTGATGGTCCTGGTGTTTCAATTTGTCCAGGTCCAAACATGGCTTACTTTTCGGAGACTGCTACATTCAAACAAATGGTCGACCATATTTATGGTCGTTTCAACTTGATTAAACGTACCGATCGTCCTAATATGTTTGTCAAGGAGTTACATATTTATATCGACTACCTAAAGGAACAAATCGCTGACCTAAAGAATCCTGATAAGAAGAGTATTCGTAACCTTGAAAAGTTCAAAAATAACCTTCTGGGAGGAATCGAATATTACCGTTCTTTATCAGATAAAGTAAAAGGCCAGTTTGATCAATTTAAAGATCAAATACACAAAGATATGACTAAGTTAGAAATGGAGCTTAAAGAAATTAATATACTATCCTAACTAACTCTATATTATAAAAATCCCCTTTAAACATTAGTTTAAAGGGGATTTTCTTTGCTTCATATTGAAGTACTATTTTTTCTTAATGCCAACCATCTCCTCGAGCATATCAGTTGTCACTGATTTTGGTCTTTCAAGCGGATAACCTAAAGCTCTGTCCCAAATAATATTGGCACAAATACCAATAGATCGCCCAATACCAAATAGAACGGTATAGAAATCGTAATCTTTTACGCCATAGTGCCACTGAATAACACCCGATTGTGCATCGACATTAGGCCATGGATTCTTAGCTTTACCATGCTCTTGAAGAATTGGTGGAACAACTTTATAAAGTAAATCAGCATATTTAAAGATTGGATCATCTGGTAGATGTTTCTTACTAAATTCACGCTGTAACATATAACGAGGATCGGTTTTACGTAATACAGCGTGACCAAAACCTGGAATCACCTGTCCCGAATTCAATGTATCCCAAACAAACTGCTTCATTTCGTCTTCAGTCGGAATCTTATTATCCATCTTATCCATCACGTCCTGCAACCAACGCAAAACTTCCTGATTGGCTAAACCGTGCAATGGTCCAGCTAAACCATTAATCATAGCAGAAATAGAAAGATAAATATCAGATAACGAACTTGCTACTAAGTGACCTGTATGTGCACTTACATTACCACTCTCATGATCAGAATGAATAATAAAATGCAGACGTGATACATCATCGTATGGCTTATCAATACCCATCATGTGCGCAAAATCAGCACCCATATCCAAATTCGGATCAGATTGAATTCGATCACCTTTTCGATACAACTTATTGTAAATATATGCAGCTATTTCAGGTAATTTTGCCAATAAATTCAAAGCATCTTCGTAGGTTGCTTCCCAATAGTCTTCCTTTTTAAGCCCTGTCTTATATTGACGATTAAAAGCAGATTCGCGATTTAAAGTTAGAATGGCTGTTGAAAAAATGGCCATTGGATGACTTGATGAAGGGAAAGAATCAATCACATCGTAAACATAACGAGGCACGATACGACGCTTATTAAATTGTTCGACCACCTGCATCACCTCATCTTCATTTGGAAAGTCACCAGTTAAAAGCAAATAAAACAAACCTTCAACAAATGGCATTTCGGCTCCCTTAGCCTTAGGTAGATTTTTAATCACTTCGTCAAGCGTATAACCACGGTAACGAATACCCTCTTCTGGATCGAGGTAAGAAATATCAGTAACAAGGGATTTAATCCCCCTCATACCACCTATTATTTGTGATACGGTAACACTATCAACCTGAACATCACCATATTCCTTTAAAAGTCGTTCTGTTCTTGGTCTGTGCTCATCAATTTTCTTTGATAATTTTAATTTTAAAGTCTCTCTCATATGGCTAGGTATAGTTAGAATATTATTGTTTAAATTGATTTTGTGTTATCTAGTATTTAGTTAGTCTTTCGTCTATGAGTACTCAATTTACGAATTGCTTTGTTTACGAATGAGATTTAAAGCACTTCCAGCCTTAAACCATCCTATTTGTGCTTCATTATATGTATGGCAAGCTTCAATTTCATCTTGACTACCATCTTCGTGCTTCAATACAAGAGTCAAATTTTTCCCTGGTTTGAAGTCTTTCAATCCCAATACATCAATTTCATCTTTCTCTTGAACTTTATCGTAATCCGCTTTATTGGCGAATGTTAAACCGAGAACACCTTGCTTCTTTAAGTTCGTTTCATGAATTCGAGCGAAAGAGCGAACTAAAACAACCTTTACACCCAAATGACGTGGTTCCATAGCAGCATGCTCACGAGAAGAACCTTCTCCATAATTTTCATCTCCAACAACAAAACTGGATAATCCTTTTGCTTTGATTGCACGAGCTGTTGCGGGAACCTCCTCATATTTTTCAGAAATGGGATTGAAAATAGAATTGCTTTCCTCATTAAAATAATTGATGGCACCAATCAGCATATTGTTAGAAATATTATCGAGGTGACCACGGAAGCGCAACCAAGGTCCAGCCATTGAAATATGGTCTGTCGTACATTTTCCCTTAGCTTTAATTAAAAGCTTAAGTCCAGTATAATCTTCACCATCCCAAGCTTTAAATGGAGCTAATAACTGTAAACGTTCCGACATCTTATTAACCACAATATTCACAGCACTCCCATCAGCTTGAGGTGCCAGATAACCTGCATCCTTCACATCAAAACCATGTGGTGGTAATTCGTAACCTTGTGGTTCATCCAATCGCACTTCTACACCATCTTCGTTGATTAGCGTATCCGTCATTGGATTAAAGGTTAAATCTCCGGCAATAGCCATGGCTGTTACCAATTCTGGCGAAGCTACAAAGCCGTGTGTATTAGGATTACCATCGTTACGCTTGGCAAAATTTCTATTAAATGAGGTTATAATTGAATTCTTACGTGTTGGATCATCAGAATGACGTTTCCACTGTCCGATACATGGTCCACAAGCATTCGACATGATGACACCACCAATATTCTCAAATTCGTTCAGAATACCATCTCTTTCAGTTGTATATCGAACCATCTCAGATCCTGGCGTTACAATAAACTCAGATTTTGCTTTCAGGTTTTTATTTTTAGCCTGCTTGGCTAATGAAGCTGCTCTTGATAAATCTTCGTATGACGAATTGGTACATGAACCAATAAGTCCAACTTCCAATTTTTGTGGGTAACCGTTCTTCTTAACAGCATCAGCAAATTCAGACAGTGGGTGTGCTAAATCTGGTGTAAATGGGCCATTAATAAATGGCTCTAATTCTGAAAGATTAATATCGATAAGTTCATCATAATATTTCTCAGGGTTTAAAGTCACCTCTTCATCAGCACGCAAGTGTGGCATTATATCATCAGCCAAGTCTGCAATTTTTTCACGACCAGTATGACGTAAATAAGTACTCATATTCTTATCGTAAGAGAAGATTGAAGTTGTCGCTCCAATTTCAGCACCCATATTACAAATTGTAGCCTTTCCAGTACAAGATAAAGCATCAGCACCATCTCCAAAATATTCTACTATAGCGCCAGTGCCGCCTTTTACAGTTAGAATACCTGCTACTTTCAGGATAACATCCTTAGATGAAGCCCAACCGCTTAACTTTCCTGTAAGCTTCACTCCAATTAGTTTAGGCATTTTAAGCTCCCAAGCCATTCCTGCCATCACATCAACAGCATCAGCACCTCCAACACCAATAGCAACCATTCCCAGTCCACCTGCATTTACTGTATGAGAATCAGTTCCAATCATCATTCCACCGGGGAAAGCATAGTTCTCTAAAACTACCTGATGAATGATACCAGCACCTGGTTTCCAAAAACCAATACCATATTTATCAGAAACCGATTGTAAGAAATTATAGACTTCGTTATTTTGCAAGAGAGCCTCTTTTAAATCTTCATCAGCACCAACAGAAGCCTGAATCAAGTGATCGCAATGCACCGTTGAGGGAACTGCTACTTTTGATTTACCCGCATTCATAAACTGAAGCAGTGCCATTTGTGCCGTAGCATCCTGCATGGCAACACGATCTGGAGCAAAGTTGACGTAGGCCTCTCCTCTCTTATATTCTTGTAGAGAATTATCATCGAACAAATGAGAATATAGAATCTTCTCACTTAGGGTAAGAGGTCTGGCTAAACTCTTCCTGGCAGCCTCAATTCGGGCTGGCATATTTTTGTAGACTGATTTAATCAATTCGAGGTCAAAAAGCATGTTCTAAAATTTTGGTTTGATATTGATAATATAAAAAGAGTCATTCTCCTTTTGGGGTTATTTTTTTCGAGTCCCTAAAGTAATAAAAAAACCCGTAATTCAGACATGTAGATCTTCTTTTATTTAGTTCTTATCTGTTGCTTTTACCCACTTTCCACACAAATCATCCTCCTAAAGCATTTAGATATCTAAATATACTAAAAGCAGGCAAACAATTCAATTCTAAGTGATATAATTAGGGACCAATTAATTGTGGCATAGCTAGTCTACATAAATTAGCTATTATGATTTATGGCTTGCATATATAGGATTGCCTAGAAATCTTTGAATTGAGAAGATCAAAAAAATCCTTAAAAAGTAAATATTGAAGAGAAAAATAATTGATGAAGAGATAGTGAAATTATTCTCTAATTAGGGTAATTGGAGGCGAATCTCTTTAAATAGACGAGAATTATCAAACACAAACAATTCAAATAATAAAAAAAGCTCATCAGAATCGATCTGACGAGCTTTAAAATATAATAAATGATTGGTATATAAAGCAAATTACTTGCCTTTCGCACCGAACTCAACAACTTCCATATCTTTTATTTGCTTGCCATCTATGGTGAAACGAATTAATGTTTGGACCTGATGAAAGCCTTGCATTCCTGCTGCACCTGGATTGATATGCAATAAATTCAATTCCTTATCAAACATGACCTTAAGAATATGAGAGTGACCTGAAATAAAAAGCTGAGGAGGGTTTCGTTTAATTTCATCACGTACATTAATATCATATCGTTTAGGATAGCCACCAATATGGGTCATCCAGACATCAACCTCTTCGCATTTGAATCGTTGATGCAGCGGATGCACCTGACGAACATCTTGCCCATCTGCATTGCCATAAACAGCTTTTAAAGGTGCATATCCAGCTAATCGGTCAGCTGTTTCAATATTTCCAATATCACCTGCATGCCAAACTTCATCGCATCCTTCCAAATGTTTGAACAAACTTTCATCGAGATGAGTGTGGGTATCAGAAAGTAACGCAATCCTCTTCATGTTTTTCTTTATTTTAAGCTTAATGACTTTTTATGAAAGCTAAAAATAGATGAAATTATGCTTATTTTTCACATGTACAGCAATAATATCAGAACATCTGGCAGATTTATCTGGAAAGTCCACACAATTGAGTATTTTCATCAAATGGCGAGTCAAAAATCCACTAAAAATGCTTAGTTTTGCATGCTTTTTTATATAGAGTAATAAACACTTTGATGTTTTGCAATTTGTGATTCTTAAGTCACACCATTGCATTTCGAATCTAAGTTTCAAGTAGAAAGAAAATACAATCAGCTATGGCTTTTATAGACGAAATAAAGAGAAGACGAACCTTTGGTATCATTTCTCATCCCGATGCAGGTAAAACAACGTTAACTGAAAAACTTTTGTTATTTGGTGGTGCAATTCACGTGGCAGGTGCGGTAAAATCGAACAAAATTAAGAAGACTGCAACTTCCGACTTTATGGAAATTGAACGTCAGAGAGGAATCTCTGTAGCAACTTCGGTAATGGGATTCGATTACAAGGGACATAAGATTAATATTCTTGATACACCTGGTCACCAGGATTTCGCAGAGGATACTTTCCGCACTTTAACTGCTTGCGATTCGGTTATTATTGTAATTGACGTGGCTAAGGGTGTTGAGGCACAAACCCGAAAATTAATGAAGGTGTGTCGTATGAGAAAAACGCCTGTGATCGTTTTCATCAACAAAATGGACCGTTCGGGTAAGGATGCTTTCGATTTGCTTGATGAGATTGAAGAAGAATTACAATTGAATGTAAATCCTTTGAGTTGGCCTATTAATATGGGACCTGATTTTAAAGGGGTTTACAATATCTACCATAAGAACTTAAGTCTATTTACTCCGGCAACACAAACTGTTCAGGAAACTATTGAATTCAGCGACATTTCAAGTCCTGAGTTGGAAGATCACATTGGCGATGATGCCGAAATACTTCGTGAGGAATTAGATTTAGTATCAGGCGTGTACCCTGAATTTAATGTTGATGATTATTTAAATGCTGAAATTGCACCTGTTTTCTTCGGTTCTGCCTTAAACAACTTTGGTGTACAGGAGTTACTTGATGTCTTTATCAAAATTGCTCCTTCTCCACTGCCTTGCCAAACTGTTGAAAGAATGATTCAACCAACAGAAGAAAAATTCTCTGGTTTCGTATTTAAGATTCACGCGAATATGGATCCGAACCACCGCGATAGAATTGCATTCGTAAAAATTGTATCAGGTACTTTTAAAAGAAATACCCCTTACCTACACGTTCGTAATGGTAAAAAGGTAAAATTCTCGAGTCCTACAGCCTTTATGGCTGAGAAAAAGTCCATTGTTGAAGAGGCTTTCCCAGGTGATATTATCGGTTTACATGATACGGGTAACTTTAAAATAGGTGATACTTTAACCGAAGGCGAAAAGATCAACTTCAAAGGGATTCCATCATTTTCTCCAGAGCTATTTAAGTATATCGAGAATGCTGATCCAATGAAATCGAAGCAGCTTGCAAAAGGTATTGATCAGTTAATGGATGAAGGTGTGGCGCAGCTTTTCACCTCTCAATTCAACGGTCGTAAGGTTATTGGTACGGTTGGTGCACTTCAGTTCGAAGTAATCGAATACCGTCTACTTCACGAATATACCGCATCTTGTCGTTGGGAACATATCAACCTTCACAAAGCTTGTTGGATTAAATCCAATGACGATGAAGAATTGAAAGAGTTTAAGAAAGCGAAATATCAATACATTGCAAAAGACAAGCATGGTAGAGATGTTTTCTTAGCTGATTCGGGTTATATGTTGCAAATGGCACAAGCAAATTATAAGAATTTGGAATTCCATTTCACTTCTGAGTTTTAAAAAACAAGGATAAAGGAAATTAAGGTTAAAGGGAGCAAGTATAAAGGTTAAAATAATTATAATATGTCTTTAGATAAAGGATTAAGCTTCACCCAGGAAATTACTGTTGAAGCAAGCAATACCGCTATAGCACATGGATCGGGTAAACTTCCTGTTTTTGCAACACCAGCAATGGTTGCATTTATGGAAAACACAGCTGTAAAGTGCATAGAAAATGATTTAGATAAAGGTCTTGATACTGTTGGTATTCAGATAGACACTAAGCATATTAAAGCCACAAAAGTTGGTGAGAAAGTGACTTGCACAGCGAAATTAACAGAAGTTGATGGCAAAAAATTGACTTTTGAGATTGAAGCTGCTGACGAGGATGGGCCAATTGGTTCATCGCTTCACAAACGCTATGTTATAGATCCAATAAAATTTATGGCGAGAGCCTAAATAGAGCTTTCATTGATATAAAAATGGCCCATTCGGATAAAATCTGGATGGGCTTTTTTGTGGCATGTTTTTTTGCTAACTTGAAGAGTATAAATCAACACGTATAGCTATGAGATCCAAGATTATAATACTGGTTAGTTCACTCCTAATTCTATTTATCTTCTCAAATACTTCTGCTCAAAATAAAGAGGCTAGAAAAGAAAAAAGACAAAAAGCATATATCGAATGCTTGCAACTTATTGAAAGTGGTGAATTCAAATTTGAGGCTGAAAAGGCCTATCCTCAAGGTGGATCATCTATTGATTTAACCACAAACTATGGTTTTATTAAAATTTCTGAAAATA
>NZ_JBFFKR010000084.1:0-12636 GCF_041555295.1 Ancylomarina sp.
CTACAAACTTCTACAACATTACCATTTTCTGCCTCAGTAAGAATCCCTATTTTTTCTTCTAATGTCCAACGTCTTTTCATGCCTTAAATTTAACTGTTTAAAATCTGAAATTTTACTCCAGTCTTTTTAGGGGCTAAACTACTGTGTCCAACACTGTTTACAGCGATACCTCCCAACATATCTATGTATTCGTTGCCTTCCACATCCCAAATGCGGGAGCCTTTCCCGTGATCGAAAGTTAAAGGGTAACGTTTAAAAGTTTGTAAATAATACTTTTTATCAAGATCATCGTATGTTCTATTCAATTTTCGTATCATTATTTATGTTTTAAAATTAGATGCTAATTGCTGTTCCAACTTCTTTATTTTCAAAAAGGCATGTAATTTGCTCTGGTACTGTTCCATTGATGATTCTTGCAAGTTTAGCTCCTTTATCTAAGGCAATTTTACAAGAATCTATTTTTGGGATCATCCCGCCTTGAATACATTTAATTTCTTTAAGCCGATCTATTTCAGCTACTTTAAGTTCATAGATAATAGAATCTGGATTGTTCTTGTCGAGCCTTAATCCGTCAACATCTGTTAAAATAACATATTGTTTTGCTGAAAGTGCGCCAGCTATATGACCTGCAAACAAATCGCCGTTAATATTATAATCAAGCCCCTTTTTATCAGAAGCAATACAAGTGATTACCGGAATAAAATCATTTTCTAATAATATTTCGATTAAGGAAGTGTCAACGCTTGCTACATCTCCTACCTGTCCTAAATCAACCAGTTCGACTTTTCCGTTTTTCTTGTGCTCATGCATATGTTTTTTAGCCAGAACGGTTTGTCCATCTTTTCCAGACAAGCCCACAGCTTTATGGCCCATTCCATTTATTATTGAAACCAGACTTCCATTGACCTTTCCTTTCAATGCCATTTCGACATATTCCATTGCTTCAGGTGTCGTTTTTCGTAATCCATCAACGAAATCGGATTCGATATTGGCAACTTTAAGTGTTTCTTTAATAAAAGGGCCACCACCATGAATAATCACGACTTGATATCCTTTATCTTTCAAGGAGCAAATGTTTTCTAATATCTTCGATTTTAGATTTTGATTTGTCATGGCATTGCCACCATATTTAAATAATATTATATTTTCTATCATTATTCGTTTTATAGATTATAAAAGTTATGATTATTTATACTACTATTCGTTTAATGGACTCTGATAAATGAGTCAACACTTCATAATTAAGTTGATCGTTAAAAGCGCTTACCTTTATTTCTAAATCACCTTGTTTTGCAATAATAATTACCTCTTCACCAACTTCTGCATCAGGTACATTCGTAATATCAGCGATAATCATATTCATATTTACAACACCTATAACGCAACATATCCAATTGGGATGAGTGCAGTTTTAATATTTGTTTGTGCAATATACACAATTCCATAGCAAACAAATTCACCACTTTCAACTTGTTTAATAGACATTATCTGACTATTCCATCTTAATATTCTTTTTAAAAAGAGTATTGAGATAGTCAAAATTTGATTTTAGTTTCTTAATATCTAATGTTACAAAGGCCATGATTATTGTTTAAGATTAAACAATGAACTATATTTTAAATTGTAATATATTAAGTCGTATATACAGAATTCAACAATACATAATCCATCATTAAATCTACAACTTAATCTTCTGATTTTAAAGGCCTAATGTCTTAAACTAACTCCCGGCTAATACTTTCCGGTAGTCGAGCTAAGATTTCATAATTTAATGAGTTATTCATTTCAGCAAATGACGTAAATGAAATTTCGTTTACATCTTGTTTACCAATAAGGATAACGGGGTCACCTACTTTTATTTTCGGTAAATTTGTAATATCGCAAATGATCATATTCATATTAACAGTGCCAACAATTGGAGCAATAAAACCATTTACAATTACATGACCATTATTACTTAATGACCTGCTGTAGCCGGTAGAGTATCCAACCGGAATAATCATAATTTTAATTGTACGCTGTGCTTGAAAACTCATTCCGTAGCCAATAAATTCGCCCTCAGTAACTGTTTTCACCAATGCAACTTCTGTACACCACCTCAACGCTCTTTTTAATGGATCGGTTTTGTCTTTTCGTCTATGAATGTAATGAATGAATGTTTCTGTTGTTGGCCAATATCCATAAAGTATAATACCTACTCGAACCAAATCAAGTCTTGTTTCAGGATAATTAATTGTTGCAGCCGAGCTTGCAATATGCTTAACTTCAGAATATATATCATTGTCGTTTAATAATTTAACTCGCTTTTTAAAAACGGAGAACTGTTTTTTTATACGTATTTGGTTTGCGATGCTTTCTGCTCCCGCAAAATGGGAACATATGCCTCTAATTATTAATGATTCCTCATTGGCTTTAATCATCGGTATTATTCTTCTTAATTGCTTAATCTCAAGCCCGGTCCTATTCATCCCCGTTTCCAAATCGATATGAATAATTGCTTTTTTTTGAATTCTTTTGACTGTTTCTAGAACCAATTTAAACGCTTCAGGACATGAAACAAAAAATTCTATATCATTTTCAATAACCCATTGATAATCTTCTTTATAAATAAAGCCCATTATCATGATTACGGATTTTGGAGATTTTACTTCAAAAGCTACTTTTGCTTCCGCTGAAGAATAAACTGAAAAATGATTTATCCCAAGTTGTTCTAATGCTGGAACAACAATTTCGGTACCATGTCCATAGGCATTCCCTTTTATTACTGCCGATATGGTGGTTGATTTGTCAAGAAGAGATTTTACAAACTTCACATTCTGTTCTAAAGCTTCCGATTTTATTACAATTTGTGATGTACTTGCCATTTATTGAATCTTTAGAATTAAACTGGGGTTCGGGCATAATTTTGAATAATTTTCTTTTTCTTTTAATGAACATACCCCTGGAAAATCGCCAAAATAACCCAACATATCGGTGATAATTTGAAAATGAAGATGTGGTGGCCAATTCCCATTTTCGTTTTCATTTCCAATTGTTGCAAAAAGTTCTCCTTGTTTAATTTTTTGGTTTACTTTTTTGCCTTCTAACGATTTTATCGAAAGATGTCCGTACAGCGTATAAAAAGCGGTTTTTTCAATTTCGTGCTTTAAAATGATAGTCGCGCCGTAATCACCAAAATTATCATTATATTTAAAACTATGAACTACAGCATTATAGGGAGATAAAACTGGCTCGTGCACCTTACACCAAATATCTGTGCCGAGATGAATGCTTCGAGAATCCTCTTGATTTCCTCCAAAATGTTCACTTTTTCGATATATTACTCTGTTTTCGAAGTAGCCGCCATAACCGAAGTCTGCACTATGTTTTTTTAATGTTTGGTTTATATATTTAGCCAAAGATAGGGTGTCTTTTATAACTAAAGGCGTAATTTCTAAATTGCTTTCAGAAAAATCAAACTGATACAAGCTTTTCTTTTCAAAGTCAATGACCTCTGAAAAGCTGATGTTGTGTTGTTGGATTAATTGGTGTAACATTAAATAAATTTTTTATCAATAAATTTTGAATTAAGCAAACGAGCGACTCCCATATAAGATGGTTTAAAGCATATTGTATCACCAACATGATATTTTGTTTTCCCCTCGGGTGTTTTATTTGTACCAATATTAATAACGGTCATATCGGAAGTGATTCCCACGAATTTAATAACCTTATCGTTGGTCTCAATATCATGCCTGTCCACATCAAGCATTCCGAAATCAAGGATGGCTTTATAGCTCTGTTCGCTCACATCTTCTTCGTTATAATCGGCAGTATGACCAATATTTGCATCACTAATAATACCATCCGGAACAAGGCCCTTCTCATCTAATTCAATAATATTTGCATGAAATTCGAATGTATTGGTTGATAAGTTCAAAAATTGCTTATTTTCCAATGGGCTTGTCCCAAAAAATGCAGCTTCGCCTATTCTAAAATGATTGATGTTTTTTGGAATTATATTTTGCGTTATTAAGGGCAAAGTGATAGAACTTCCACCAGAAACATATTTAAGTTCTTTATTAAATTTCGCAGAAATTAGTTCTTTATAAAGAGACAGCTGCAAAAGCTTATCATAATTGGGCTCAACACCATACATACAACCCAAATTTGAACCCAATCCAATCACTTCAATATTTGACAAACTAAATGTCTTTTCGTAAAAATCAATTAAATCATCTCTTTGCACGCCTTCTCGCAATTCACCCAATTCAATCATAATAATAATTTTATGGATTATGTTTTGTTTTTGGGCAGCCGTATCTAATGCTTTTATGGTTTTGTATGATGAATTTAATGAAATATCAGCATATTCAACTACTTCATCGGCATACATTATAGCCGGTGGTTTAATATAAATGGTTCGTATATCCGGATTAACTTTTTTCAGGTTTTTCAGGCTCGTAAGTCTTGAATCGCCAACAGAACCAATATGTTCAAGTGTGTCTTTTGTTAATATATTTTTCAAAAAATCAATATCACCAGAGAAAACCTTTGTTATTAAACTCCATTCAATATGGTGCTCTTTAAAAAACTGACTTAATGTTTTAATGTTGTTTTTTATTTCTTCGGTATGTATTATTAATTCAGCCATTTATATGATATAAGTTTAAAATTGCTTGCTTCGGATTTATCTCTGCGAACTTTTATAAATTTGATAAAACAGTTTTACACCAGTTTCAATTATATCATCTGGAAAATCAAAATCCGGATTATGAAGTTGAGGCTGATTATTACCTGAACCTAATCCGAAATAACAAGCCTTGTGTATTTCGGTATAATAGCCAAAATCTTCCGACCACTTAAAAGGCGTTTTCAAGTGCTCGACTTCCAAACCAATTTGTTTTGCCGATTGTTCAACGACATCAACACATTGATCATTATTAACTGTTGCCGGAAACACTTCATTATAGGAAATCTCACAGCTTAAGCTTTCTGAGCTAGAGATTTCTTGTATTATTTTCTCACATTGATTTGTAAGCAAGTCCAGATCTTCATTTTCGAAAGCACGTAGTGTAATTCTCATTTCGGCGTAGCCTGGTGAGGTGCCAAAAGATATTTCACCCAATTGTATGTGGATAATGGTCAGCAAAATAAAATCACTAAAAAGAGTTTTGTCCTCTCTTAAGCTATGTAGTTTGCTGATAACTCGAGAAATAGCATCTGCAGGACTGATTCCATTTTGAGGTTCGGCAGCATGGGCTGTTTTTCCAGTAAGCTTCACTGTCATCCCCTTTGATCCAGACGCAAAACTTCCTTTTTTAAGGATTATTCCATGTTTTTTAAAGCCCGGCACATTGTGAAGCGCAAACATATAGTCTGGATTAATCGTTTTGAATTTAGGGTTCTCCATTACATCACGTGCACCTTGCTCTACTTCTTCGGCTGGTTGAAAAAGTAAAATTACTTTCCCTTTAGTCGGACGATCATTCGAAATTTTTTGAGCCAAACCAGTTAAAATCGCCATATGTCCATCGTGTCCACAGGCATGAGAGATATTATTATTCACTGATTTATATTCAACTCTGGTCATTTCTTTAATAGGCAAAGCATCCAGTTCGGATCTAAACAGTATAGTTTTCCCCGTCTCTTTTCCATTAAAAACAAATAATACGCCTGTATCTCCAAGTCGGATAATCTCGTCAGCATTGTATTCTTTTATAAAGTTTATGATTTGTTCTGAAGTATGATGCTCATCATTGGAAAGTTCAGGGTATTTATGCAATTCCCTTCTAAGCTTTATTATTTTCTGATTCATATATTCGTTTTAAAATTATAAAGTTAGTAAACATTTTTATCTGTTATAAAAATTTATAATTTGGTGATACAGAACGTTCACTACAAAATTTAATCATTGACTTGTGAGTCACAATACGATTAAATTTTGTCATGCTCGTTTCATAAATATTATCTCTTAGACAATGATTGGATAGAGACAAAAATGATTGCTGAAAATGTAATCCCGAAGAAATTTGCATCTAATCCAAAAGGCAAGGCCATTTCGGTTAAAATAAGAGCCAAAGTCGTTCCTCCTCCAAAAAGCATTGCATACAGTGCTGCTTTTGCTGATGGCTTTTTTAAAAACATAAAACCCAAGACAGGAACAAATAATCCGGAAACCATAAAAGCATAAGAATACAACATTAAATCAAGCACATTTTGCATCATAGTTGCCAGAAGAATTGCGAGTATACCAATGACTAATGTTGCTAATTGTGAATACCGAATCCCATTGGTGTTTTGTTTTGAGAGCCTTAATATATCTGTTGTAAAATTACCTGATGCCGCCATTAAACAGCTATCAGCCGTTGACATGATTGCCGAAAAATAAGATGACATTAGCAAACCCATCAAGCCAACAGGGAAAATATGTGTTAAGAGTAAAGGCAAGCCAATTTCTGCATCTATAGGACTGCCGGGAGCGTATCCAAATTCAGTAAACATTCCTTGTTCAAAGGCAACCCTGCCCAGCAATCCTAAAGTAATTCCCATAAATGCCATGACAGGCCATTCAAACAAACCAGCTATAAACCAAGCTTTTTTTGCTGTTTTCTCATCTTTTGATGCGTAGATTCGTTGATACAAGGTCATACCAACAAACCAAATAGGAACGATTGTAATAAGCCAGTTAATAAATTGAACAGAAGTAATATTGGTTAGACTTAAGAAGTCATCTGGTAAATAAATACGGATAGCTTCCCAGCCTCCAACTTTTATGAAACCTAATGGAATACCAATTACTATTAGACCAACCATGAGTATAATCCATTGAATCGTATCGGTAAAAATAACAGCTTTAAGCCCACCAAGAACGGTATAGCCAATGACTACAACTCCCATTAATAATACAGCATCGACAATAGTTATTGAAGGAAAAGTTGCTGCAGCTAATTTTGCGCCTGCCAATACTTGAGAACTGGTAAACCCAATATAACCAATCAATGAGATTATACCAGCTGAAATGGCTACTTTCCTATTGTAGAAATGATTGAGAACTTCGGGAAAACTAAGGAAATTATGTTTCCTTGCCAGAGGATATATTATGGGAATAAGTACAATAGCACTAATCCATGCTCCGATTATGCCAGTAAACAGCATCCAACTACCCGACATACCAATTAAAAAGCCTAAACCTCCTAAGCCTATAGAAAATCCACCACCAACGTCTGTAGCAACAACAGATAAACCAATATGGAGGGAGGTCATTTCCCGACCTCCCACATAATAGTCATCCTGCGATTTATTCCGTTTTAGAAAATAGATGCCAACACCTAGCATGGACATCATGTAGATTACAAATATCGAAATATCGATGAAATGCATAGGCTATTTTTTCAATCGCATTTCAACATACTTGCTGCTAAAACCTACTTTTTCGTATAAAAATCTTGCTGGATTTTCAGGTTCAACGTGCAATGCAATGCTTCCTTCTGTCAGTTCAATCGCTTTTTGCATTAAAAATTTCCCGATGCCTTTACCTCTATGATCTTTGTGAGTGGCTATATAAACCAATATGTTTTCTGGAATATAATCTTTCATCCCAGTTTGATTAACTATAACCACACCTGAAATTTCATTTTCTAAAAATGATACCAAAACAAAACCGCCAAAAGAGGTCGTTTCTTTCAATGCGTAATTAATACATTTTTCTATATCAGACTTTGGATCTCCATACTCTTGTAGATTTTCAAATAAGAAATTAATGATGCTTTCTTTTTCTGTTGTATTGGGTTTGTTTTCAGGGTTAAATACTTTTGTTTGAATCATAAAATAAATTTCGGTTTAACTAAATTGATAAATATAGTGGTACAATCTAATCAAATTATTGAGATATCCAAATCTTTTTACAATTGGGAGCTAATGGATTACGTATTGAGTAGGCAAAGAGAGTTTGACTTCGTCGATCTTCAACTCAGCCTAAGCCTCTTAGAGGAAGACATCTAACAGCTCATTCACTATACTGTTTATTAAATCTGTATGAGAATTCCTCCTCTACGTTTAAAATTTCAATTACTTATTAGTATTCAATATCATGAGTTGGAAATATGGGAAGTCTTACTTTTTAAGTAGAATACCCATCCATATATTTTTCGGGATGTTTGGGCAGGTGGTTTGTATTTTACAAACTAAAACACCACTTTTAGCTTTATAGCTTGAATTTCCTTTACCCTTACCCTCCATTCTCCATCTAAAATATTAATTTTACTGATTATCACACGACGACAAGATGGAAGACAACAAAGAACTGAGACTGGCTTACGATTATATAGAGAACACAAATACCAACATTTTTCTCACAGGAAAAGCTGGGACAGGGAAAACCACTTTTCTGCACCGACTGCGTCAGGAATCACTCAAACGAATGATTGTTGTGGCACCAACCGGTGTGGCTGCTATTAATGCGGGCGGTGTTACGGTTCACTCTTTCTTTCAGTTGGGCTTCAGCCCCATTATTCCTGAAGATGAATACACAAACAAGGGGGAACAAGCTCCTGAGAAACGCTTCAATAAAACCAAGATAGATATCATCAAATCACTCGATTTATTGGTTATTGATGAGATCTCTATGGTTCGTGCCGACTTATTGGATGGCATTGATTCTGCCTTGCGTCGTTATCGCAAATCGAAACTGCCTTTTGGCGGTGTTCAGCTGTTGATGATTGGTGATTTGCAACAATTGCCTCCCGTAGTGAAACAGGAAGAATGGTCGATATTGAAACGTTTCTATGCTACTGAATTTTTCTTTAGTTCAAGAGCCTTACAAAAGTCGCCACACATTTGCATTGAGCTGAAACACATTTACCGCCAGAAGGATGAAGACTTTATCCAAATTCTGAATGAGATTCGTAACAACCAGCTTTCTGATCAATCGCGCCGTAGATTAAATGCCAATTACAAGCCCGATTTCGATCCGGATGATAAGGATTCTTACATCACTCTAAGTACTCACAACCGCAAGGCTGAGGATATCAACGAGATTAAGCTAAAAAAGCTAGAGGCAGACAAAATGAGTTTTAAGGCCAGTATTGATGGTCAATTCCCCGAATACGCCTTTCCTACTCTCGAAAAGCTTGAGCTAAAAAAAGGTGCTCAGGTTATGTTTGTGAAAAATGATTCTCAATCAGCCAAGCGTTTCTATAACGGAAAGATTGGAACGATCACCTTTATGAATAAGGATAGTATCAGTGTAAAATGCGAGGGAGACCAAGATGTGATCGAGGCTGAAATGGAAACCTGGCAGAATATCAAATTCTCCATTAATGAAAAAACCAAGGAGATTGAAGAGGAGGTCATCGGCAATTTCAAACAATTCCCACTAAAATTAGCTTGGGCTATTACCATTCACAAATCTCAGGGTTTAACCTTCGAAAAGGCGATTATCGATGCCGCTTCAGCCTTCGCACACGGACAGGTTTACGTGGCTCTCTCGCGTTGCAAATCGCTTGAAGGCATGGTGTTAAAAACGCGAATCAATCCGCAAGGCATTATTTGCGATAGCTCAGTGGCAAGTTTTAATCAGACGATGAAAGATAATCCGCCAAAGCAGGAGGATCTTTACAAAGCCAAACGTGACTATCAGCTTTCATTATTGAAAGAGCTTTTCGATATGGATTTGATCTACCATTACGCCTATCGATTAAATAAAGTGTTTGAAGACTACCCAACAACCTCTCAAGGCGATTGTAAGGAAAAACTAAAAGCCGTTATCAATTTAATTAAACCCGAACTGGTTAAGGTTGGTCAACAATTTTCCAACCAATTGTTTCATATGTTTGGAGCTTCCCCTAGTCTTGAGAATGACAAACACTTTCAGGAGCGCGTACATAAGGCTTGTCAGTATTTTATCCCCAAGCTTGAACTCTATCTATTAGAGCCAGTGCATCAAGGCTATTTCGATACCGACAACCAAGCCTTGGAGAAAACCGTAAAGGAGCTCCGCCTTCGGATTGTAGAGCTTACTCAGGTAAAACTAGCTTGTATGCTTCATTGCGATCATGGTTTTGTACTTAAGGATTTCCTTGAACTCAAAGCGAAGGAGCACCTCAAGACGATTAACTTTAAACGAATGCCGAAGCAAGAGGATTTTGCTGCAATTGTCGATTATCCAGAACTGTTTAAACAACTTAAAGATTGGCGATATGCCAAAGCAGATGAATTGAACACAAGCGTAGCCTCAATTATTAGTCTGAAAGTAATTGTGCAAATATGCAACAGCTTGCCACAAAATAAATTGGCCTTAAAGAAGATGAAAGGCATAGGAACTAAAAAGATTGATGAATTTGGTTTAGAACTTCTAAAACTGGTTGATGCTTTTAAAAAAGAGAACAAACTATCTCAAGTTCCCGATATCTTTTCATTAGCCGAGAATCAGGAATCCAAGAAAGTCAGCAGTAAAGAAAGAAGCTTCTTAATGTATAAGGAAGGCAAAAGTATTCCTGTCATCGCAGCCATGCGTGATCTAACTCGTTCTACTATTGAAGAACATCTGACCTATTATGTGGGCATTAATGCCCTTCCCATCAGCCGTTTTGTTGATGATGAAAAACTTGAAAGCATTATGGCTTATTTCAACAATCATGAAGTTAATGCCTTAAATGACGCACAAAGAGATTTGGGTAAGAATATTAGCATGAGTGATTTACGCTTTAGTCTCGCTCACTGGGAAAATGTGAAAAATCAAAAAACAAGCTAAATTGCTACAATCAAAAAACCACCTCATTGCTGAGGTGGTTCAATTAAATCGACTCAAGCAAGTCAATCTATATACTTTTATATTATGCTTCTAATAAGGCTTTCTCAGCATCAAGTTTACGAGTCACTCGACCATAAATAATCAAAGATATTGCCGATACGCCTGCAATGGCTACAAAATAGTACCAGATGTAATGTGCATGCGCAGATGCCACTTCCCACTCGGCATGACTCTCAAACAAATGAGGATCTGGACAATATTTTGATAATAAAAATCCAGATAAACCAAATCCTACTATTGAAGATATGAATGAGTGTAAATGACTAAATCCCAAATACATTCCCTCTTCTCCTTTAGGTGCTTGCAAAGAAAAGTACTCTAAGAATCGAGGCGAAATAAATGACTCGGCAAACCCCTGGAATACAATACCAATAATCATCATGAAAGCAACTGGGTGTAGACTAAAAAGACCCAAGTCTATTGATTCCACATCTAAAAGATTTCCAGCCGCCATACACATTGCAGACACAGGCATTATAAACATACCTACAGTCATGGAAAATAGGGCTGTTTTCTTTCTCATCACTTGAGTGATTAGGCCAACAAAAAGGAAAACAATCAAAGGGTTAACATTAGCATACCAAGAAGGTGATGCGCCTTCGCCTGCCATACGCAATACATACTTTGGCATTGTAGCATACAATTGGTGTTGAACCATCCAGAATCCTGTTACAATCAAAATCAAAGCCACTAAACGACCATTAGAAAGTACCTTGAGCAAAGCATCCCAAATTTCCGACATACTCTTGCCTTCACCTTCACGACTAGTCGTCTTAAAAAAGAAATAAACGGCTATCAGACCAAGTAAAGTTGCTCCAGCCGAGAAATAATTTAAGGTGATTAATCCTTCATTTCCCATTGCCTCTCGCAATGGCTTTACAACGGTTTTCCCAGAAAAGGCTCCAATATTTACCATTGTGTAAAAAATAGAAAAACCTCTAGCACGATTAGCTACAGTAGTTTCCTTAGCAACGGTACCTGTAATTACCGATTTAATGAATGATCCACCAATCATTATTAGGATAATAATTGGGATTATAAACCATTTATGAGAACTGCTCTCTAATCCTGTAAAGGTTGTAATCTTGGTGTATTCTACCAATCCTGCCGATTCGAGCATTGTTGGAAATATGGCTAATCCTGCATATCCAATACTCAATAGTGAAAATGCAAGTAATAATGCATTCTTAAAACCCATTTTATCGGCTAATGCTCCACTAAAAGTAGGTAACAAATATAAACCTCCTGAGAATAAACCTGAAATTAAGGCGGCTTCCACATCCGTAAACCCTAATATTCGGGATAGATATATTGTAATAACAATAAAAACTCCATAATAGGCCGCTCTTTCCAATAACTCTACCGAATTGGCTACCCAAAAAGCTCTGGAAAAGCCCTCCTTTATCGTACTCTTTTTTTCAACACTCATTCTAATTCTCAGTTAAATTTATTTAAGGTATAGTTGTCCAAATTTTCAGCTTGTAAAAATAGATTTACTTTTTAGATTCACAAGTAGGAAAAACCCGACTTTTCATTTTATCAAAAATCAGTCCTTAAAACCCGACACCCCCTCTGTTTGGTATGATTTCGATAAAAAAATATTTTTTATTTCATGAAAGTAGCATTTTAAAATCGTAATTGTCAAGCCCTTGCTTGTTTTAACAAAAAATAATCTTTTAGAGAATCAATTATATTTGCGAAACGATCTTTTTTGACTTACATTTGCACCCGTTATCACAACAGATAGCAACACATATTGGAGAGATGGCAGAGTGGTCGAATGCGGTAGTCTTGAAAACTATTGTGCGGCAACGTACCGGGGGTTCGAATCCCTCTCTCTCCGC
>NZ_JBFFKR010000085.1:0-12619 GCF_041555295.1 Ancylomarina sp.
TCCTGATGGTAGAGCAGCTGGTGTACCTTTCGCTCCAGGTGCAAACCCAATGCACGGACGTGATTCTCATGGTGCTATCGCTTCTTTGAATTCAGTAGCTAAAATTAACTATGAAGATTCATTGGATGGTATCTCAAATACGTTCTCTATTGTTCCTAAATCGTTAGGTGCAACTCCAGAGTCACGTTCAGAGAACTTAGTAACTATGATGGATGCATATTTCATCAAAGGAGCACATCACTTGAATGTAAATGTATTGAACCGTGAGCTATTGATCGATGCAATGGAGCATCCAGAAGAGTACCCACAGTTGACTATCCGTGTATCAGGTTACGCAGTAAACTTCGTAAGATTGACTCGCGAGCAGCAGTTAGAGGTTATTTCTCGTTCTTTCTTCGAAAGAATGTAATAACATTTATACAGAAATAAGATACTTCCGGGACTCCATTGGAGTTCCGGAATCTTTTTATAAAAAGATAAGTTTTATATATCAACAAAACATACAAATGCTAAACGTTCATTCATTCGAATCACTTGGAACCTACGATGGACCAGGAATTAGGCTCGTAGTTTTTTTACAAGGCTGTGCATTTAAATGTTTATACTGTGCGAACCCGGATACCATTACTTTCAATGGTGGAACAGAAGTTTCGAACACTGAAATTATGCGTAAGGCTCGCAATCAAAGACCTTTTTTCGGTAAAAAAGGAGGAGTGACATTTTCAGGAGGAGAACCTTTATGGCAAGCTAAAGATTTATCTGTTCTTTTTCAGGAGTTAAAGGATGATGGTTTTAATACATGTATTGATACCAATGGCAATGTATTTAATGATGATGTGAAAAACCTGCTTAAAAATACAGATTTAGTGCTTTTGGATATTAAACATATCAATCCGGATTGGCATAAAACCATTACAGGTAAAACCAACGAAACGACATTGAAGTTTGCAAAATATCTAAAAGATACGAATACACCAGTTTGGTTACGTTATGTGCTAGTTCCAGGTTATTCTGATCAGGAGGATTATCTGCATGAAATGGGGCAGTATTTCAAAGACTATTCAAATATTGAGAAGTTAGAGATTCAGCCATACCATAAACTAGGGATTCATAAATATGAGCACTTGGGGATGAAATATGAACTTGAAGGAGTTCTTGAGAATTCAGCTGAACAATTGACTCGAGCTGAAGAGATTCTGAGTCAGTATTTTAATGAGGTAATTATTAATTAAATAGAGTTCAACTCTTTGTTAAACACTTAAGTAATGTCTTTTAATACATTTGAAGAAACTGTTGAGACAGTAGATCGTAAAGCATTTGTTAGACCAAAGGAACCTATTCCTTCGGTAGCTTATGTAGGATTCAATTCTCCGAAAGAGACCGTAGAAGTTGTTAATCATACAGCAGAAGCAAAAAGAGATACAGCATCGAAGAAAGTATTTGTTCTTGCAATTTTAGCTGGCGGATATATCGCTATGGGTAGTCTTTTGGCATTAGTTATCGGCGGTGCAATGCCTGGACTTGCTCAATCGAACCCTGGTTTGCAGAAATTCTTTTTTGGTGCAGTTTTCCCATTAGGGCTTATTTTGTGTGCCGTTGCTGGTGCTGAACTTTTTACAGGTAATACGGCATATTTTATCCCTTCAGTATTATCAAAACGTATGTCTTATAAAGTTCCTTTAAAAAACTGGACTATTGTTTATATTGGGAATTTTGTAGGCTCACTTATAGTTGCTTACTTTTTGGTTTATCTTACTGAAGTCATTATGCATTCTCCTTCAATGGATTCTGCAATTAATATTGCTATTGCTAAAACATCTAATCCTTTTTACAAGACTTTCTTAAAAGGAATAGCATGCAACTGGATGGTGGCTTTAGCCATGTGGTTAGCTTATGCAGCCAAAGATATAACAGGTAAGATTTTAGGTATTTGGTTTCCTGTAATGGCCTTTGTAGCCATGGGATTTGAACACTGCGTAGCCAATATGTTCTTTATTCCGGTTGCCATTTTCCATGGTGCTGATATCACCTGGATGGATTTTATCGTAAAAAACTTAATTCCTGCTACTTTAGGTAATATAGTAGGAGGAGCATTATTTGTAGGAACCGCTTATTGGTATGCTTACGACAAAAAATAAAAACAAGCTTGCATTGTTTCGAAAGCAGTAGCCTTTATGGTTGCTGCTTTTTTTTATGCCATAAGAATTAGAAAGTTTTATCCTTCATATTAGTGAATACTTACATATTATAAGGGAAAGCGGCTTATTTGCGATAAATGATAATTTTTAGATTGGTTTTTAATGCAAATCATGCATTATTTTATATTTTTGCCTTACAATAAAGGTGAGTGTCTTTAGAACAATTGTTTTTAATTTTATTCATCCAGAAACAACAAATACAAACACCAAAATAAATCAAAATGATTACACGTTTAGATCAAGTCATTGAAACTCTTAAGAACAGTGAAAAGAAGAGATTGGTAGCTGCTTATGCTAACGATTCTCATACAATTGGAGCTATAAACGATGCTGTAGAATTAGGTATAGTTGATGCAACTTTAGTAGGTGACGAAGCCGAAATTGCAAAAACATGTAAAGGGCATAATTTCGATATGTCTCGTTTTACAATTGTTCATGAGCCAAATGAGCTTAAAGCGGCACAAAAAGCTGTTGAGTTGATCAATAATGGTGAAGGTGATATGATTATGAAAGGTCTTGTAAGTACTGATAAGTACATGAAAGCCATTCTTAATAAAGAAAAAGGATTAATGCCTCCTAAGGCCGTATTAAGTCACGTAACAGTAATGGAAAACCCAAACTACCATAAGCTTTTGGTTGTAGGTGACGTTGCTGTTATCCCTCAGCCAGATTTGAACCAAAAGATTGCGATCACCAACTATGTGATTAAAGTTGCACAAGCACTAGGTATTGAAAAACCAAAGGTGGCTATGATTGCTGCTTCGGAGCAGGTTCTTCCTAAGATGGATGCTTGTGTTGATGCTGCTATTATTTCTAAAATGGCAGATCGTGGACAGATTAAAGGTGCATATGTTGATGGTCCTTTAGCTATTGATGTTGCTATTGACAAAGAGTCAGCGGATATTAAGAAATTGGATTCTATGGTTGCTGGTGATGCAGACTGTATGGTATTCCCAAATATCGAAAGTGGTAACGTATTCTATAAAGTAAACACAAAATTGGCTAAAGCTGAATTGGGAGCGATGGTAATGGGAGCGAAGGTTCCAGCGATTCTTTCTTCTCGTGGTGATAGTGTGAAGACTAAATTGTATTCTATCGCAATGGCAGCTCTTGTGGCTTCAAAATAGTACTGCAATTAAATATTTCCCTTAGGGAGATGATATATAAGACAATTGACTAGGTGAAAATCGGTCAATTGTCTTTTTTTTGTGAAAAAAAAAGGTCAACTCTTTGAGTTGACCCTATAATATTTTAAGACTAAAACTTTATACTAGAGTTTTAGCTACTTCAATTGCTGCATCAAAGTTTGGAGCATCTGTTACTTCAGGAACGTACTCAACGTATTGAATAGTGTTCTCTTTGTCGATAACAACCACACCACGAGTTAGTAAACGTAATTCTTCGATAGCAAAACCGAATTTGTAGCCAAAATCCATTTCCTTGTGATCAGAAAGAGTGATTAAGTTTTCAATACCTTCAGCACCACAAAAACGTCCTAGTGCAAATGGAAGGTCATTTGATAAGGTGATGATTTGTACATTTTCGCCTAGATTAGAAGCTTCTTTGTTGAAACGGTGAGCTTGAGCAGAACAAACGCCAGTGTCAACAGAAGGGAAAATAGAAAGAATCTTTACTTTCCCATCAAAATCGGATAAAGAAACAGGAGCTAAACCTTGATTAAGAGCCGTGAAATTCTCTGCCTTATCACCTTTTTTTACAGGATTTCCAACAAGTGTAATAGCACCACCTGCAAAAGTTACTTTAGTGTTGTCTTTGTTCATTTGATTTGTATTTTAATGTTATTAAATAGTTTAAATCGGAAATAGGGATTGTAAATTCCCTTATTAACTCAATCGAGTATCAAAGATAGTAATATTGATTATTTAAACTTAATAGGAATAGGGTTTTATTTAATGAAATGAAAGAAAAAATGCCAGCGTTGCTGGCATTTTTATTGTTATTCAACCTCCTTGTTTTGTTTTAGAATCTTAGTCGTTATTTTTTCTTTAATCTTGTCTAAACCAACTGATATTGTATCTCCCTCTGTTAGAGATGCCCGGATGATAACCTCGGCCATTTCATCTTCTAAGTATTTTTGAATAGCTCTCTTTAAAGGACGAGCACCAAATTGTACATCGTATCCTTTTTTAGCAATAAAATCTTTTGCTGCAGGTGATATTTTAACGTTAAAACCTAAATCTTCAACACGGCTATATAGACCTTTCAGTTCAATATCGATAATCTGATAAATATGTTCTTCACTAAGAGAATTAAACATGATTAAATCATCAACACGGTTTATAAACTCAGGGGCAAAGGCCTTGCGAAGTGCCTTTTGAATAATACTGGTGGAATAGTCGCTATCTCCACTGCTCTTCGATTGGAATCCAATCCCCTTACCAAAATCCTTAAGCTCGCGAGATCCAATATTGGAAGTCATAATCACAATACAGTTTTTAAAATCAACTTTTCGTCCAAGAGAGTCAGTTAATTGTCCATCATCGAGCAATTGTAGTAAGATGTTGAATACATCAGGGTGTGCCTTTTCTATCTCATCGAGTAGGAGTACGGAATAAGGCTTACGTCGCACTTTCTCAGTCAATTGTCCACCTTCTTCGTAACCCACGTAGCCTGGAGGAGCTCCAACTAAACGCGAAACAGCAAATTTCTCCATGTATTCGCTCATATCGATTCGAATAAGGGCATCTGTACTGTCGAATAGATACTCGGAAAGAACTTTGGCCAAATGAGTTTTACCAACACCAGTTGGGCCCAGGAATATAAATGAGCCGATAGGCTTATTCGGATCTTTTAAGCCTGCACGGTTTCTTTGAATGGCCTTTACAATTTTTGCTATGGCATCATCCTGACCAATAACTCTGCTCATAAGTTCAGAGTTCATTTGAAGCAGGCGGGAACCTTCAGCTTGAGCAATACGCCTAACAGGAACTCCAGTCATCATTGCAACAACCTCAGCAATATTATCTTCTGAGACCTTTTCTTTCTTCATGTTCAGATCTTTCTCCCACTTCTCTTTTTCATTTTCTAGCTCATCCATCAATTGTTTTTCCTTATCTCGGAAACTAGCAGCTAGTTCGAATTTTTGAGCTTTAACCGATTTAATTTTATTTTGACGGGTCTCTTCAATATTCGCTTCAAGTTCTTCAATAATTTTTGGAACTAGAATATTGGTAATGTGTACTCGAGAACCAGCTTCATCAAGAGCATCAATCGCTTTATCTGGCAAATGACGATCACTGATATAGCGAGTGGTCAATTTCACACAAGCATTAATGGCTTCAGGTGTATAATATACATTGTGATGATCTTCGTATTTCTCCTTAATATTATTTAGAATTGAAATGGTTTCTTCAACAGAGGTTGGCTCAACCAAAATTTTCTGGAATCGACGCTCTAAGGCACCATCTTTTTCAATGTTCTGACGATATTCATCAAGAGTCGTTGCTCCAATACACTGTATTTCGCCACGAGCTAAGGCTGGTTTAAGCATGTTAGCCGCATCCAATGAGCCTGTTGCACCTCCTGCACCTACTATGGTGTGAATTTCATCTATAAAGAGGATTATATCTGTTGTTTTAGCCAGCTCATTAAGAATCGCTTTCATTCTTTCTTCAAACTGACCACGGTACTTCGTTCCTGCTACAATAGAAGCTAAGTCGAGTGTAACGACACGCTTATCGAAAAGTACTCTAGAAACCTTTCTTTGAATAATTCTTAAAGCAAGACCTTCCACAATTGCAGATTTACCAACACCTGGTTCACCTATTAGAATCGGGTTGTTTTTCTTACGTCGACTAAGAATTTGAGCCAAACGCTCAATCTCAATTTCACGACCAACAATGGGATCGAGGGTACCTTCTTCTGCAGCTTGAGTAATATCTACACCAAAATTATCGAGAACAGGCGTGTTCGACTTCCCTGTTCCAGACTTAGGGTTATTACCGTGCATGCCACCACCAGTGCCTTCTCTTTCTTCCGATGGAAAATCAGCTTGTGCCTTTGGTGAATTTGCATTTATATTATTTTTCACAGTATTATAGTCTATGTTTTTAGCATCTAAATAGCGGGTTACCAAACATTTTTCATCCTTAAGAATAGCCAATAATAGATGGCTGGTATCAATAGTTTGATTTTTTAAAGCTTTTGCTTCAAGATATATGAGTTTTAAAACACGTTCGGCTGACATTTGCAATGGAATATCTTCCTGATCCAATCGGTCTAAACTTGTGTTTTGGAGCTTAAATTCTAAATCATGTTTAATGTCAAGCAGGCTGATTCCTAAAGAATTAAGAATACTAATGGCAACGCCTTCACCTTCACGTAGTATCCCTAAAAATAGATGTTCAGTACCTATGGCACTATTACCTAATCTTTCAGCTTCATCTTTGCTAAAAGAGAGGACATCTTTTACACGGGGTGAAAATTTTGAGTCCATATATATCTGTTTTAGTTGTGTATTTATGTTATTCGTCTTTGGTGAATTTAATAAGAATATTTTTATTCGAAGTAAACATGAGTAAAAAATATAGCGATTTTAACGCTCTTTTAGACTAAATAACGAAGATTAAAGGGGTTAACAACATCGATTTTAATATAGGCAAAATATTTATCTTAATTGGACTTTAATTCCACCTCAATTATTATCAAAATTGCACATATTTTTTTACTTTTGTCTTTCTGTGTTTTGAACTGTTAAAAGAATACTTTATTTGATCAAAACAGAGAAATTATATTTCCCATTTAAAGAATCAGAATCTAAAAGAATAAATATATGACCACGGGAGAAAGAATCATACGCATTAATATTGAAGAGGAAATGAAATCGGCTTACATCGACTACTCGATGTCAGTTATTGTTTCCCGAGCTTTACCAGATGTTAGAGATGGACTTAAGCCTGTTCACCGCCGAGTATTATTCGGAATGAATGAGTTGGGTATTGCAGCTAATAAACCTCACAAGAAATCAGCTAGAATTGTTGGTGAGGTATTGGGTAAGTATCATCCACATGGTGATAGTTCAGTTTATATGGCCATGGTTAGAATGGCTCAGCACTGGTCTTTGCGTTATCCTTTGGTCGATGGACAAGGTAACTTTGGTTCCGTTGATGGTGATAGTCCTGCGGCCATGCGTTATACAGAGGCTCGCATGAATAAAATTGCGGAAGAAATACTTGCAGATTTGGAGAAGGATACGGTTGACATGTCTCCTAACTTCGATGAAACCTTGAAAGAACCTACTGTTCTTCCAACTCGTATTCCCAATCTTCTTATAAATGGAGCTTCAGGTATTGCTGTAGGTATGGCAACTAATATGCCTCCTCATAATCTAACAGATACCATTGACGCGACCATCGCTTATATCAATAATAACGATGTTTCAATCGATGAATTGGTTGATATTATTAAAGCTCCAGATTTTCCAACTGGTGGTATTATTTATGGTTATCAAGGCGTAAAAGAATCCTACGAAACGGGTAGAGGAAGAGTCGTTGTTCGTGCCAAAACCAATATTGAGATTTCGGATACAGGTCGAGAGAAAATTATCGTATCTGAAATCCCTTATATGGTTAATAAGGCCGAAATGATTATGAAAGCGGCCGATTTGATTAACGATAAGAAAATTGAAGGTATTTCTAACGTAAATGATGAGTCTGACAGAAACGGTATGCGTATCGTATTTGACTTGAAACGTGACGCTATTGCCAATGTCGTTTTAAATAAACTGTTTAAGTACACTCAAATGCAATCGTCATTCTCTGTGAATAATATCGCATTGGTGAAAGGACGACCAAGATTGTTGAATCTAAAAGAACTGATTCATTACTTTGTTGAGCATCGTCATGATGTCGTTGTTCGTCGTACAGAATTTGAATTGAGACAGGCTGAAGCTAGAGCTCATATTCTTGAAGGTTTGATTATTGCTTCCGATAATATTGATGAAGTAATTAAGATCATTAGAGGTTCTAAGAGCCCCGATTTAGCTCGTACTGCCTTGATGGAGCGTTTTGAGCTGACTGACATTCAGGCAAAAGCAATTGTTGAAATGCGCTTGCGTCATTTAACTGGGCTTGAGCAAGATAAGTTAAGAGGAGAGTATGATGAACTCATGAAATTGATTGATCACTTGAATAGTATCCTTGCAAACCATGATTTGCGAATGGAAATCATAACCAATGAACTTCTGGAAGTGAAAGCTAAATATGGCGATGAAAGAAGAACTGAAATCGTTTATGCTTCCGAAGACTTTAATCCTGAAGATTTCTACGCAGATGAAGAAATGGTTATTACTATTTCTCATATGGGTTACATCAAACGTACACCATTGACTGAGTTTAAAACTCAAAATAGAGGTGGTGTAGGAGCGAAGGGATCTACTACAAGAGACCAAGATTTTCTTGAGCATATGATTACTGCTAGCATGCACAATAATATGTTGTTCTTTACAGAAAAAGGTAAGTGTTTCTGGTTGAAAGTATACGAAATTCCAGAAGGATCAAAACAGTCGAAGGGTAGAGCAATTCAAAATCTATTAAATATCGAACCTGATGATAAAGTGAAAGCTTATATCAATGTTTTGACACTTAAAGAAGAAGAGTATATTAATAACAATAACATCATTTTATGTACTAAGAAAGGTGTTGTTAAGAAAACATCACTTGAAGCTTATTCTCGTCCTCGTGTTAATGGTGTAAACGCTATTACTGTGCGTGAAGGTGATCAATTATTGGAGGCTAGATTAACGAATGGTAATAAGGAAATTTTAATTGCCGCTCGTTCTGGAAAGGCAATTCGATTCTCTGAAGATCAAGTTAGAGCAATGGGTAGAACTGCATCCGGAGTTCGAGGAATTACTTTGCGTGACGAGGCTGACGAGGTAGTTGGTATGATTTGTGTTGAGAATGCTGACCAGGACATCATGGTTGTTTCTGAAAACGGTTATGGAAAACGTTCCAAGGTTGACGATTACCGTATGACCAATCGAGGTGGTAAAGGTGTTAAAACCATCAATATTACTGAGAAAACTGGCGAGTTAATCGCATTGAAATCTGTATGTGATAATGATGATTTAATGATTATCAACAAATCAGGTATTACTATTCGACTAGCAGTTGCTGATTTAAGAGTAATGGGGCGTGCTACTCAAGGTGTTCGTCTAATTAATTTGAGTAAAAAAGATGATTCAATTGCTGCTGTAGCTAAGGTAAATGCTGCTGGAGTAGAAGAGTTGATAGCTGATGAGAACGCCGTAGAGGCAGTTGTTGATCAGACAGAAACTCAGCTTGAAACACCAATCGAGGATCAAGTTGAAAAGAAAGACGATGATCAGCCAAATAACAACTCAGATGGTGAGCAAACAAGTCTGTTTTAATACTTAGATTAATTATAAAGAAAATGATCTTGTTTAAATTGTCGATTTATGGATTAAATTTGTACGAGATTCTTAAACAAAACAAACTAGAAAATGAAGCTTTCTTACAGACAATAAGTGTGTAAGAAAGCTTTATAAGCAAAAACAAAAACTATTTACTGATGAAAAAATTATCATTCATTATGGTTCTTCTTTTGTGTGTTTCAATGGTAAACGCTCAAAAGAGTAAAGTTACAGGAGCTAGTAATTATCTAACTTCAGGTAAACTGGATAAAGCAAAAGAAGCAATTGATGCTGGTATTGGACACGAAAAATGTGTTACATGGCCAAAAGCATATTTAATTCAAGGAAAAGTTTATCAAGCTATTTTTGAAAGTCCACTTCCTGCTTATACAAAATTATCAGAAAATCCTTTGCAGGTTGCTTACGATGCTTATATGAAATGCATGGAGCTTGACGTTAAGGACAAATATGGTAAAGCTGTTAAAGCTCAAATGACCAATCTAATTCCTGACTATACGAATAGAGCTGTTCAATTATATAATAGCGAAGATTATAGTGGAGCATTAAATGCTTTTGAAAGAGTTTTGGAAATTGAAAACTTAGAAATGTTTAAAGAAGACAAATTAGCAGTTGATACGGCTATTATTTTTAACGCTGGTCTTGCTGCTCAGAAAGCTAACAATCTTGAAGCTGCTATTAAGTATTATAAGCAAACGATTAGCTATAACTATGGTGAAGCTAAGGCTTATGCATACCTCTCAAAGGTGTTGAAAGATAACGGGAATGATGAAGAATCATTAACTTATCTACACAAAGGATTTGAATTGTATCCAAACGATGCTTATATGTTAGTTGAGTTAATCAACTATTATCTATTAGGAGGTGAGCCAAACAAAGCTGCTGAGTATTTAGATAAAGCAATTTCTTTAGATCCAGAGAATGGTTCATATTATAGAGCAAAAGGAAATTTATATGAGAAAACAAAGGAACTTGATAAGGCTAAAGAGATGTACGAAATCGCTTTCGCTAAAGATTCTACAGATTACATTTCTCAGTACAATTTAGGTGTTATTCAGTTAAATGCTGCAGAAGAAGCTCGTAAGATTGCTAATGATATTATAGATCAGAAGAAGTATGATGCAGCTATTAAAAACTTATTAAAGTTGTACGAAGAAGCACTTCCATATTTCACTAAGGTAATTGAGATCAAGCCTGACGAGCAAAACTCAATTTCTACTCTTAAAGAACTTTACTTCAAACTTAGAAACGAAAAGCCTGAGTACATGCAGAAGTACGAAGAGTTTAAAGCAATGATGGATAACATGTAAGATGATCTAATCACAATATTTTAAAGCCTCCAAGAGTTTATCTTTTGGAGGCTTTTTTATTATATTGAAGGCTGATGATTACTTTTACATTAATAATACTTATGTTAATCTTATTTAACGTAATATGAATTATAAGACTGTCATAATTAGCTATTTGTATGGCAGTTACAACGTAGCGTCGGAGAGGGGCTATTCCAATGTAATTCACCATATATGCCATTGTTTTTTAATGATGTTAATATTAAAATATATAAGCAGTCCCCTGACACCATACTTATAGTATAGATGACTTCTACATGTGTATTAGTATAAGGGGAGCTTAACTCCAAAGATTAATTCATTAGTGACAATAGCAAGGTGTATATAAACAAAAAAAACTAGTCAGCTTTACAAGTCTTGAATAATTCATTTAAGGGGCTTACAAAGGCTAATGCATTGATTTTTTGAGGAAATAAGAGTATTGTTTGATGTATTATTTTGAAAGTTTTTTCTTAGATTATTCTAGGCCGACCGATTCCTATAAGAATAATGGACTCAACTGAAGTAATCTCTTTATACTGCGTAGATTGTGCGTTTGATTCAAAAACAAAAACTGTTGCGACTAGAGCTAGAAGTAATAATTTTCTCATATGAAATTTTAAGTCTATAGATAATGGAGAGAATTCTTCATCATGAAATTCTATAAATGATATTGAATATATGGTGGAGCTTAATGTAAATATTGAATTCTTAGAAAGGTTTAGAATTTCAATGATTACTAATTCCAGGTGAATTATATATTAAACTAAGCCTTGATGAGATTTAATTTATGCTTTTCTAAGGATAACTATTTAGAGGTTATAGTCTCAACAAGATAAACTCTTGTGGATTATTCAGCTTAATTCTATGAATGATATTAGACCAATTACTAATGCAAATAACAAATTCTCAGTATAGTTTTAAACAATCAAAGATTTCAGTTATTGGCGATTATAATAAAAATGGTGTTTTTTTGTTACTATTTAAATCTACATAAAAGTCTTATAATTCATATTATGATCAATGGGGTGTGTTTTGGTAAATCTTATGTTGAAATAGTGGTACTTAACCGATAACTAAAAACGAATTGGAGTTTTTTTCAAAAAATAATAATTATATAAGCCATTATTAAATGTTATCCTTTTATTTGAATTTGTTGACTCCCATATATTAGGGATTAATCACAAAAGGGAGTAAAATTACAAGTCTTATGGACCGTAGTACACCACAAGTCTTAAAGTGATGCAAATAATGACTGAAAAAGGCATGTTGAATCGCTACAAAGAATCTCGAACTCACATTTACTCTACATTAGTAGAAGAAAAAGCAACCAAGAATCAGCTTATGGATAAATTTGTGAGTACCCTTTTTGGTGGATCGGCCTCTACCTATACTCCTGACTATTAGCCTGCTAAGTGGCATTCCAAACAATCAATTAGAAATATTGAAATAACAACTAAGACAAACAAGAAAGCACCTTCTTTTAATGAGTATATGAAAAATAAATAGAGTTTTATCTCCTCTTAAATTAATTAAACGACCCATAAGGGTCGTTTTTTATGTCCTTAATAATTGAGTGCGAAATATAAAATGTATTAGCTTTGAGTTTTTAAAATAAATTCAATCATGACAAATAAAATCTACTACCTATCGACTTGTTCAACCTGTCAAAGAATCATGAA
>NZ_JBFFKR010000086.1:0-12526 GCF_041555295.1 Ancylomarina sp.
TTTCTATCTCTATCGCAAGCTGAGAGAAAGATTATCGCCCAAAAGAATAGACTTATATATGAAGCAGGTTTAAGCATAATATGTACTTTTTATAAGACGTTTAGGTTTCGTAATGGAAGCTTTCTTTAAGGAAAGGATCATTTTTGCATAATAAAGGTTTTTTCGTAAGAGCATTGAATATTACAAATAGGAAGCCTCCCAGATACAGGCAAGTAAAACCAATTTCAATTAGACCAATCTGTGCCGTCTCACCCAATATACCTGGGCTTAACATGAGGTAGATGTTAAGCCATTGTCCGATTAGAACAACACTAGCAACCATGGCTAACCATTTGATATTTCGTTTTGAATTCCTGGTCATCAAAGCCAAGAATGGAAACACAAAATTTAGAACAAGAATGGCGAAAAATAAGATGGGGAAACCATTTATCCTTTGAGCAAAATAAACTGTCTCTTCAGGAATATGACTGTACCAAATTAGCATGTATTGGAAAAACCAGAGGTACATCCAAAAAATACTGAATCCAAAGAGGTATTTACCTAAGTCGTGTATGTGTTCCTTATTGACAAAATCGATGTATCCCTGAGATTTAAGCAAGGCAATAATTAAAATAAAAGCTGCTATTCCTGAAACAAATAAACCGATGAATACATACCAACCAAAAAGGGTACTATACCAATGTGGATCAACTGACATGATCCAATCCCAGGTCATTGTAGAACTGCTAATAGCAAAGAATGCCATAAATAAGGCAGCTAAAGTCTTTCCTTGCTTGTGGAATTTATAGTCATCTGATAAATCCTGAGATATTGAATTTTTGCGAAGTAAACAACTTAGACCTATCCAACCTGCAAAATAGACAGCCATTCTAGTAAAGAAAAAGGGTAAATTAAGATAGGCTGATTTTCCTTCAATGATTGGATCATGAAGATCATGATGTGACCAGTGATACAAATCGTGCATGCCAAAGAATAGCAAAAACATAAGTGCCGCTGAATAGGGAAGGAAGGTACTTAGAGCTTCAGGTATTCGTTTTAAGCTCACATGCCATCCAGAATGTGCAATTTTATGGAGAGCGATAAATAAGGCTCCAAAAAGAGAAAGAAACAGGAAGTAGAGGTTGTTAAGTAAAACATTCATCCAAACTTGTTTGCTATCGGGATTTTGAAAAAGAAAACTAAGCGCAATCAGTAGAATACCAATAACAGAAATGGATGAAAATACCTGTTTTGTTTTTTTTGATAAGATATAATTCGTGTTCATCAGCTTATGATTTTGAATTAACTATTTATGCTCTTTGAGTTGAATCTCATGAGCTTCTTCTTGCTCTAAGATGGCCTTTACATTATTAAAGTGTTCATCATCTTCAGTTGCCTCAATAATGATTACAAAACGATCATCAGTTATTCTTTCATCGTGAATTTTATTCTTAGCACCCAATCCTAGTTTTGATCTGAATAGAAAAGCGAACACCATAGCAAAGGCTGCAAATAGTACAGTAACTTCAAAAGTGATGGGTATAAAAGCAGGAATAGAAAAATGAGGCTTACCGCCAATAAATAGGGGGTAGTCAACCACAAAAGCCCAGGTTTGAAAACCGAAAGCAAAAAGTGTTCCTATGGCTCCTGCAATAAAAGCAACAATAGGTAGTTTGGATTCTTTTAAGCCCAAAACCTTATCTAAACCATGTACCGGAAAAGGCGTTAAAACATCGAGTATCAATATTTTCTTTTCCATCAGAATTTTACTTGCTCTTAAAAGATCTTCTTCATCTGTGAAATAGGCTGATATATATCTTCTCATAGCGTTTTGTTTTTAGGCCCTTTTTCTCCAGAGCTTTTAATAACCGTTTTAATCTCAGCAATTGCAATCACTGGAAATACCCGAATGAATAATAGAAAACATGAGAAAAATAAGCCGAGTGTCCCTATGAAGATTCCAACTTCAACAATGGTTGGTGTGTACATGGACCAACTCGATGGCAGGTAGTCGCGATGTAATGATGTTACGATAATTACAAAACGCTCGAACCACATGCCAATATTGATGAATATTGAGAGTATAAAGGTAAAGACAAGACTTCTTCTCAATTTTCTGAACCAAAGTAATTGTGGTGATATGACATTGCAAGTCATCATGACAGCATAAGCCCACCAATAAGGTCCTGTTGCTCGATTAAGAAAAGCGTATTGCTCATATTCTACACCAGAGTACCATGAGATAAAGAGTTCGGTCATATATGCAATTCCCACTATTGACCCTGTGGCAATTATAATTTTATTCATTGACTCAATATGGGCCACTGTGATGTAGTTTTCCAAATTGAGAACCTTACGTGTAACAATCAAGAGGGTCAGTACCATGGCAAAGCCTGAGAAAATAGCTCCTGCGACAAAATAAGGTGGAAAGATGGTTGTATGCCAACCTGGGATTATTGAAGTTGCAAAGTCGGCACTTACAATACTATGCACTGAAAGCACAAGTGGTGCCGCTAAACCAGCCAGTATTAAACTGAGTTTTTCGTGGCGCTGCCAATGTTTTACAGATCCAGTCCAGCCGAAACTAAGTAGTCCATAAATGTATTTCTTAGCTTTAGATGTCACTCTATCTCTCATGGTTCCTATATCAGGGATTAAACCCATATACCAAAAAAGTAATGACACTAGAAGGTAGGTTGAAATAGCAAAAACATCCCATAAGAGAGGTGAGTTAAAGTTTACCCAAAGACCACGAGTGTTTGGATAAGGAAAAACAAAAAATGCTAAGAGTGGTCGTCCCATATGGATTAATGGAAAGAGACCTGCACACAATACAGCAAAGATGGTCATAGCTTCAGCCGAACGGTTTATACTCGTTCTCCATTTTTGACGGAAGAGTAAAAGAATTGCCGAAATAAAGGTTCCAGCATGACCAATACCTACCCACCATACAAAATTTGTAATACCCCATCCCCAACCAATGGTTCGGTTGAGTCCCCAAGTTCCGATGCCTTCCCATAGAGTATAGCCCATCATGGCAAGACCAAAAAACATGGCTGATAGACTTAAGGTTAGTCCCATATACCAGGCTTTTCCAGCTTTGCCCTCAATAGGAGCGACAATATCCTTAGTAATTTGGCTATAAGTTTTGTTTCCCTTTATTAAAGGTTCTCGAATCGGGGATACATACATAACTCAGTATTATAGTGGTTTAACTCTTTTTATTTCTGATCTTCGTAAGATAACTAACAGAAGGAAGAGTGTGAATTTCTTCCAATAAATGGTAGTTTCTATCACTGGAAGCGACTTTGAATAAGTCACTCTCCTTGTCGTTTAAGTCACCGAAAAGGATGGCTCCTGAAGGGCAGGTTTGTTGACAAGCCGTTTTGATATCACCATCTTTTACTTTTCTTCCTTCAAGCTTTGCATTAAGTTTGCCCTCCTGAATTCGTTGAACACACATAGAGCATTTTTCAATAACACCTTTAGCCCTAATTGTTACATCAGGATTAAGCACCATACGACTTAAATCTAAAGTCATACCTGCTGGATCGTGAAGATTATTTGGAATAGAATCAGCTAGTGTATAATCAAACCAATTGAATCGCCTGACCTTATAGGGACAGTTGTTTCCGCAGTAACGTGTTCCAATGCATCTGTTGTAAATCATTTGATTTAGTCCCTCACTGCTGTGATTCGTAGCTGCTACAGGACAAACATTTTCACAAGGTGCATTATCGCAATGCTGACACATCACAGGTTGGAAAACGACGCTAGGTTTGTTTTCATCCCCAGAGAAATAGCGGTCAATTCTGATCCACGACATTTCGTGAGCTCGAATAACTTCTTTCTTTCCTACAATTGGGACATTGTTTTCAGCCTGACAAGCAATTGTACAAGCTCCACAACCTATACAGGAATTTAAATCAATTGCTAATCCCCAATGATGATTCGGGAATTCGGGTTCTTTATAAATCCCTGCATTCTTATATTCCAACTTATTATCGTTTCCCGCTTTTGGATTTTTCTGATATTCATCCAAATTGGCTTCACGAACGATTGCTCTACCTTCCATAGAATGGTGAGTTTGAGTCATCGCAAAATCGAAATGTCCTTCAATTTTCACAAGCTTAACTGTAGCATATTTACTTGTGTTAAAATGGGATACTTTGCGACCAACGTCTTTACCAACCTTACCACAAATAGATCTTCCATAGCCACCTGAAACTGAAACTGAATTGTAGGCCTGCCCTGGAAGTACGTAAACTGGCAGTTCAAACTTGTTATTAAGCAGTACCATATTACCTGTCTCAAGGGCCATCTCTTTGGCTTGTTTTGGAGATATATTGAGGTAATTATCCCAGCAAATTTTACTTATTGGATCAGGCATTTCTTGCAACCATGGATTATTAGCCATGCTTCCATTGCCGATCGATACCTTTTCGTAGACCTGAAGTTCAATTCCACTTGATTTCTTTTCTTGAGTAATAGCCTCAAGCGTTTTATTAAAATCAAGCTGAGCAAACTTCAGTTTGTTATTTGATATATTCTTCGTCTGAAAGATGCCTTCTTGTAATGTATACTCCCAATAGGATTTAAAATTCGTGTATAGTGATTGAGTAGGGTAAAGTGTTTCTTCCCAATGGGTCATGATAAATTTATGGTAATCGACATCTTGACCTGACCATTTTAAAAGCGAAGCCTGAAATTGGCGGGTATCAAATAGTGGATGAATGGCAGGTTGCATTAAACTGTATGAATTCTTTTTTATTTCTGCATCATTCCAACTTTCCAGATAATGATTATCAGGAGCTATAAATTTCATTAAGGATGAGGTTTCGTTTGGAGCCTCATGAATTGATAAACTGAATGGAAGAGATTCAATAGCTTCCTTTATTTTATCTCCTTCTGGATGACTAAATACGGGATTGGTATGATAACAAATTAGACCTTTTACTTGTCCAGAGGCTAAATTGGTTATTAGTTGATCCATATCTTTATCAATGCCTTGATGATTTAAAAGAGGATTTTCAAAACTAAGAGTCGAATTCAAATTCTCTAATTCATAATTGATGGCATTAATCAGAATCTGTGCATTCAAATCTTGACTTCCTGAAACAACCAATGAATGTGATTTTTGTTTGAGTAAATCTTTTGCCAGTTCTTTAATTATTTTCGTTGACTCTGGAACATCATGTTTTTGCTGGCCTTTTAAGATCAGGATTTCATTATATAGTTGAGCAATTTGAAGACCTAGTTCAGAGGGTTTTATAGCGTGTCTTTCATCAGCATTGCTACCAGTCAAACTCATTCTCGATTCGAATTGAATATGACGAGATATTTTATTTAAAGAACCTGAAAGTTTACGAGTATCCGAATATGTTTTGATATACTCACTAGGATTGAGCCACGTTCCTAAAAAATCGGCATCGAAACTAACAATCAAATTAGCTTTATTGAATCGATAATCAGGCAATCCATCCTTGCCAAAACAAAGTTTTTTAGCTTGAAGGATTGCACTAGCCGATTGCGTATCATACTGGATCCATTTAATATTTGGGTAAGCATCAGTAAAATGCTGAATAGCTTTGCGCGTAGAGGGACTATAAATGGTCGGTGTTAGCAAAGCTATTTTATTTTCCTTTTGAGAATCTAATGCTTTTAAGACTGAATCATCAAATTTGTCCCATGAAACCGTCTCTTCTTCTATTTGAGGATTTCTATATCGACTGTTGTCGTATAAACTCAATACAGAGGCTTGAACTTGAGCGGAACAAGCTCCATTACTTATTGGAGATATGTTATTCCCTTCAATCTTAATTGGTCGCCCTTCTCTAGTTTTGATAAGTATACTGGCATAATCACTGCCATTAATATAAGTAGAAGCATAATAATTGGCTATGCCAGGGGTTATTTCTTCAGGTTTATTTAAATACGGAATCACTTTTTGAACGGCATTTTCACAGCTTGATAATACGGTTGTAATAGCTAAACTGTAACCACAAAGCTTAAGGAAATCTCGACGATTACTTTTTGCTTCAGCCGTTCCATCTTCAAAAATATCGAGAACCTGCTCCAAATTAGCTTTGGGGATGAGTTTTTCTTTTTTAGTCTCAGAACTCTCGTTTTTTTCTTGATGGCTTTTCCAGTATTTTTTCATATTGGGTATTTTTCAGTTAGCTCCTTAGGTTAATGAGTATAATCTAGCCTAGTAATGACAGCGGGCACATTCTCGACCGCCAATATCTTTAACCCGGACACTATCAATTTGTTCTTTTGCAAGTTTAAGATGGAGTTCTTTGAATGTATTAGAGTAATAGTTGTTGGTGTTGAAATCAACAGCAGTTTTGTCATGACAATCTAAACACCAACCCATAGATAAATCCTCAACTTGTTTCACGATATGCATCTGTTCAACTTCTCCATGGCATTCCTGACATTCGCGTTTTCCAACATTCACATGTTGTGCATGGCTAAAAAAGACATGATCAGGAAGCTTGTGAATACGGATCCATTCTATTGGCTTATTATTTTCAACCGCAGCATGAATTTTATTGATTTCAAACTTGCCGGAATTTCTCCCTTCTCTAACTATTGAATGGCAGTTCAGACAAACATTAGCTGATGGGATAACAGCAGATTTACTATTATCGACACCTGTATGGCAATATCTACAATCAATTTTGTTATCAGTAGCATGTACTTTGTGTGAGAATTTTATAGGTTGATCAGGAGCGTATCCTTCGTTGCGACCAAGGGCCATTGCATCTTCACCTAACATCTTAAATTGATAGCCTAACGCCAAAAAGAAAATTAGAATTGGGATGAATTTGTATTTTATCTTCTTAGTGAAGAATAAGTCTACTAAAGCGAGTGTTATTAATAGGCCTAAAAAAAGGAATAGGATGAGGTTGTCGACTATCGGCTTTTTATATTCTTCACCATCATCTTTTAATCTTAGTAAGTAGTTTTTTATATGAGAGAGTTTTTCTTCACTATAGTTATAATCTATATGTACCTCCGACATTCTTTTGGCAATAGGAGTATTTAGAATAGAGTTAAAGTCAGATAATTCTTTATTCGAAAAATTATGAGCAATATCCCATGCTGAAGGGTTCCAGTTAAGCGTATCTGAAAAATTGATATTATGACAGCTAATACAAGCTTTTAATTTAGTTTTTTTAAGTACTAAGCCTTTAAATATACGTTCACCTTGCTTTGATGATTCCAGGAAATTGTGTTTAGATTTTTCGTGTTCGAGGGTATTTTTATTTTCGCAGAACGAAGGGGGAGTTGTCAGTAGAAAAAAGACAATAGAAAAGAATAGGCAAAGTTTACTCATGGTAGAATGATTTACAAATGCTTTATATAAATATAATGTCTATATTCTAAATAAGAAACCAGATTTTATTTATAAAATACAGAATGATTTAACCCTTAACTAATTGTGCTCGTCTTACAAGTTAAAAATTTTACTTAATTAATCGCAGTTCAACTTTCATTTTTTTTTAAATATAGAATATCAATACTGTTTTTTTAATAAATTATTTTCTCTTGTCTTACCCTAAGATGTGGAATTAGCTGCGATTTTATTTATTATAAGAGGTCGAAGATATATTCCATAATTAATTCGAAATGTTTTTCAGATAAGAGAGGGGGTGAGAAAAAAATGAAACAAAAAAGCCTTCATTAGTTAAAATGAAGGCTTTTTAATATTGTAAATTATGTCTGTTTATTTTCTCAGATTATCGATTAGTGAGAAGATGATATAAACAAATAGAATTAGCGGAATAACTAACCATTTTAGAAGGATCGCTAAAACCACTAAGGTGAGTAGAAATAAATATCTGATTTGATTTTCTTGCCATTTAAGACTTTTAACCTTTAGGGAAAACATTGGTATTTCAGATACTAATAGTAATGATGTGATAAGTATCGCTGCTAGAATAAGCCATTGGTTAGAAAGTAATCCTTCAATCATAGGATAGTCTCCAAAGTGAAGAATGATTGGTAAAGATGCCCAAAACATGGCATTTGCTGGAGTTGGCACACCAATGAATGAAGAAGTCTGACGAGTATCTACATTAAACTTGGCTAATCGAAGCCCAGAGAAAATAGAGATGATAAAGGCAGACAACAGAATGGCTATTTGCGAATAACTTAAGGTTTCTGGTGTGAAAGCCGCAGCAGTATCACCTAAAACGGCAAAGCGTAAGTAGGAGAAAGCTATGGTTGCTGGTGCAAAACCAAAACTTAGCATATCCGCTAATGAATCCAATTCTTTACCCATTTCAGAATAGGCACCTAACAATCGAGCGAAGAGTCCATCCATAAAATCGAATACTGCTGCCAGAATGATTAGAAGAGCAGCTGGAAATAGGTAACCTTCAATAGCCAATAAGCTGGCAACACAACCTGATAGAATATTTAAACAAGTTATGGCATTTGGGATATGTTTTGTGATTGACATCGTATCGAATTATTTTGATCAATAAATAGGGCTCAGTCATGTGAGTCATGCAAAATTAATCTAAAAATCGGAATGCACTGAAAAGTTTCATAGAGAATGTCGTTGAATAAAAAAAGCATTGTATTTTTACGCTTCGTCCAAAATCTAAAAGATGCAAAAATACCTAATCCTTATATTCTTTCTTTTTTCTGGTTTGAACCTTTTCGCTCAAACTTCAGCACCAAAATACAGCAATGAGTTTTTATCTGTAGGTGTGGGAGCAAGAGCCTTTGCTATGGGAAATGTCGCTGTTGCTTCACAAAAAGGTGTCGAGGCAGCCTACTGGAATCCTGCAAGTTTGGTTGATTTAAACAAGAAATATGAAATCTCAGCCATGCACGCCGAATATTTTGCTGGAATGGCAGCCTACGATTATGTGGGATTTGGTATAAAATTGGATGAGAAAAGTGCATTGGCTCTAAGTGTGATTCGATATGGGGTTGATGATATTCCCAATACGCTTGAGTTAATTGATAAGGATGGAAATATTAGATACGATTTAGTCACAACTTTCTCAGCTGCTGATTATGCTTTCCTATTTTCCTATGCTAAGAAAACCAAAATAGAAGGCTTATCTCTAGGTGGAAATGTAAAGATAATTTATCGTCATACCGGGGAATTTGCTTCAGCCTATGGTTTTGGAATTGATGCAGCCGTGAAATACAAAAGAGGGAAGTGGCAAATGGGAGCTTTATTACGTGATGCCAGTTCAACTTTTAACGCTTGGGTCTTTAAAACTGATGACCTTGAGGACGTCTTTAATACAACTGGAAATGAAATTCCTGAGAACTCCACTGAGATTACCCTGCCTAGATTGATTTTGGGTGTGAGTCGTGATGTCAGATTAACTGATAAGATTTCAGTTTTAGCCGAATTGGATGCGGATTTTACATTCGATGGTAAACGTCATACTCTAATTGAAGGAGACCCCATAAGTATCGATCCTCACATGGGATTAGAGTTTCAATATCAAAATTTGATTTATCTTAGAATGGGCGTTGGTAATATCCAGAGAGAAACTGATTTTAAACAAAAGGAATCCTTAGTTTTTCAACCTAACCTGGGTTTAGGTATCCACTATAAAAACTTTAGGCTAGATTATGCTCTTACTGATATTGGAGATCAATCTATCTCTAAATATTCCAATGTGTTTTCACTTTCTTACGCTTTCGACTAAATTATTGAGATTACAAAGAGAGCATTATTTAAAGCTTCTTTTGACTTTTTTTTTTCTGAATATAGATTTTGAACACCTATTTTTCTTAAGCCTTTTTAACTTGTAATGCCCCGAATTTTCACTACTTTCGATATCTTACAAAAAACTATTTTTCTAACAGAAACTCAATCAACCTATGCGTATCTCAATTATCGATTTGGGTACTAATACTTTTAATTTACTTGTGGCTGAGATTTCAGCCGATAAGCAAATTAATATACTGCATCGTTCCAAATATCCTGTAAAACTTGGAGAAGGTGGAATAAACCAGAACTATATTACTGATGAGGCTCAGGAACGTGCTCATCTTGCTTTTGTAGAGATGAAAGAAATTATCAATTCTTACCAAACTGTGAAAACCTTTGGTTTTGCGACATCTGCTATCAGAACCGCGAATAATGGAATAGATTTTGTGAAGCAAATTCGCCGAGATTTTGATATAGATATTCAGGTTATATCTGGGAATCGTGAGGCTGAATTAATCTATTATGGAACCCGCGAAGCGGTTGGATTAGACGATGAGGTTGTTGCAATTCTTGATATTGGGGGAGGGAGTAACGAGATAATTATTGCTAATTCAGAAAAGATTTTTTGGAAGAAATCCTACCCACTAGGAATGACTCGTTTGTTGGAACAGTTTCAGCCTTCAGATCCAATAAAAATGGATGAAATTAAGGAAATTGAAATGTTTCTTAAAGATAAATTGAGCGATTTAATTGAAGCTTTGAATAAATACACCGTAAATAAACTGATAGGTTCTTCGGGGTCATTTTCTACTTTGCGTCAGGTTATTTTAGCTGAAGAGAAAACGGAGACCTTAAGTGATCAAACCCATTACAATATCAAACTCGAGGATTTTAACAGTTTGCATCAACGGTTTTTAGATTCGACTCTCGAAGAGAGAACGCAAATGGAAGGAATGGATTCAGCAAGAGTACACCTTATGGTGATTGCGAGTGTTTTCATCAACTTTCTAGTGAAAGAAAGTGAGTTGTCAATTTTATTCCAGTCTGCTTACGCATTGAAAGAAGGTGCTCTTTTCGACTATCTTAAGACATTAAGTCAATCAGAAAATTTAATATCTTCGGATAAGTAAAAATATTTAAGTCATTATTTTAATATCAATAGCATGTCAAAAATTTTAATCATCGACGACGAAAGAAGCATTCGTAATACATTAAAAGATATTCTTTCTTACGAAAACTATCAAGTGAGTGTTGCTGAGAACGGAATGGAAGCCATTAAAATGGTTGGAGCGAATGAATTTGACGTGATTCTTTGCGATATAAAAATGCCAGAAATGGATGGGCTTGAAGTTTTGGAAAAGTTGCAAGAAATTGCATTTGATGTGCCCGTAATCATGATCTCAGGACACGGGAATATTGATACCGCGGTTGAAGCAATTAAAAAAGGCGCTTTCGATTTTATTGAAAAACCTCTTGATCTAAATAGAATTCTTATCACAATAAAAAATGCGCTTGATAAAGCTGTTCTTCTGACGGAAACTAAGGTTCTGAAAAGAAAAGTGAGCAAGAAATATGATATGATTGGTGAATCTAAAGCCATCAAGGAGTTGAATGATATGATAGAGAAAGTGGCTCCAACTGATGCTCGAATTTTGATTACTGGCCCAAATGGGACGGGTAAAGAATTGGTTGCTCATCGTATTCATGAAAAAAGTAATCGAGTTAAACAGCCTTTTGTAGAGGTTAACTGTGCGGCTATTCCTTCTGAATTAATAGAGAGCGAATTGTTTGGGCATGAGAAAGGTTCATTTACTTCTGCTCACAAACAACGTAAAGGGAAATTTGAATTGTCAGATGGTGGCACTCTATTTCTGGATGAAATTGGTGATATGAGTTTGTCTGCTCAAGCTAAGGTTTTACGAGCTCTGCAAGAGAGTAAGATTACTCGAGTAGGTGGGGATAAGGAAATTAAGGTAAATGTAAGGGTGATTGCAGCGACGAATAAAAATCTTGCTGAAGAGATTGTCTTAGGTAAATTTCGAGAAGACCTGTATCATCGATTAAGTGTGATTTTAATTAAAGTTCCTGCCCTAAACGAAAGATTAGAAGATATTCCTTTATTAGCTCATCATTTTATCGATATAATTTGTTCAGAGATGGGCTTACCTCCAAAATCGATAGCCGAAGATGCTATTGCAGAATTATTAAAACTGGATTATACAGGAAATATTCGAGAGTTTAGAAATATTATAGAGCGTTTAATAATTTTGGGCGACAAAGAAATTACACAACAAGATATTAAGCTGTATGCTGGTGCAAACAGAGACTAAGAGATGACTTATTTATAGCCATTATTAAGTATGAAAACGAAAGATCATAAAACCCATATAGGAATTTACGGACGTAGAAACTGCGGCAAATCTTCCATCATTAATACTTTAGCTGATCAGCAAATTGCTATTGTTTCAGAAACGGCTGGCACAACGACTGATCCTGTTAAGAAATCCTTTGAGATATTAGATTATGCACCTGTTATTTTGGTCGATACGGCTGGAATTGATGACATAGGTGAATTGGGTACTAAGCGTATTGAAAAGACCTTGCATTCAATCTCGACCATCGACTTGGCTATTTTGGTGATTGCCGATAATGTTTTTGGAAATTTCGAAGAAGATTTGATTACCAAATTCGATTATTATAAAACCCCATTTTTCATCATTCACAACAAATCTGATAAGACGAAAATTGATGAAGCTTTAAAAGTCAAGCTAGAGAACGATTATAAAACTTCTGTTATGGATTTTTCTACGGTCAATCCTGATAATTTCGATGAGGTTATTGAATTGATTAAGAAAA
>NZ_JBFFKR010000087.1:0-12524 GCF_041555295.1 Ancylomarina sp.
GCAATGGGGTTCCACCTCTTCCCATCCCGAACAGAGAAGTTAAGCCCATTAGCGCCGATGGTACTGCCGAAAGGTGGGAGAGTAGGTCGATGCCAACCTTTAAGCGTCTTGTTTCTTACGAAGCAAGACGCTTTTTTTGTGCCCTGAAATCTGGGGATAGTCTAATAACCCTAAGTTCCTTTATGAGATCCTCCTTATTAGAAATATCTTCCCTATATCTCAATAGCAATACTACATTTATAACGAATCGTTAATTATTACTTTTTACTCCCCTTGGTGCAGGTTTTCTTCATATAACCAATCAATATCAGTCCAAGTTGTATCTTTAATGGATTCTCAGACGTCTATTTCTTAATAAATCGAAATTAAAAACCTTTGACATAAGCATTTTGGCTTTATTAACTTATTTTTGTTTTTAATCTTTATAATTTTGTAGATCATTATCAAAACAAATCGAATTGAAAGCATTTACTAGTAAAATTCTTATTGGGTTGTTTATTTCTTCCCTAATTTATTCATGTGCAAACATGGGATATCCAGTTGGTGGACCTAAGGATGAAGAGTCTCCTGTTGTGGAAAAAACAGTTCCTCCTAATTTTTCAACTGAAGTTAAAGGTGGAAAAGTGAATCTCTATTTCAATGAATTTGTGCAGTTGAAAGATATCAACGAAAAATTTGTAGTATCTCCACCTCTTGATAGAAAGCCTACTGTGAACTTACGTGGTAAATCTATCTATGTTGATATGGGAGATAGCTTAAAGCCCAATACAACTTATACACTCGATTTTGCTGATGGTATCGCGGATAATAACGAAGGAAATCCTTTAGGTAATTTTCAGTATGTATTTTCTACAGGAAAAGAACTTGATTCACTAAGTATACAAGGCCACGCTGTTGATGCTTTTACTAATCTTCCAATTGAGAAAGTTCAGATTTTTGCTTACTCTAATCATCAGGATTCTGTCCCCTTGACTACTATTCCAGATTACGTTTCTCAAACCGACACTGCAGGGCATTTTAATTTGAGTAATCTGAAAGCTGGAACTTATAAAATCTTCGCTCTAATTGATGGGAATCGCGATTATAAATATAATGGACCAGGTGAAGTTATCGGTTTTTTAGATACTCTATTTACTCCGTCTGCTCATACCTTTCAGAAACTGGATAGTATATCTCCAGATTCATCGGCTCTAAGAACTTATACAGCTTTCAGTCCTGCTGATCTACACATTAATTTATTTGAGGAGGAAAATCCTTTATTATATCTAACTAAGTTTAATCGTTCTCGACGTGAGAAACTCGATTTTGAGTTCTCTTATAAAAGAACTGACGATTTAAAAATTGATATTTTAGAAATAGAGGACGATGCGAGTAGTTTTCTTATAGAGAGTAATAGTACTCTAGATACGTTATCGTATTGGGTTGTTGATTCTAATATTTACAAGAGGGATACTCTGACTGTTGTACTGAACTATTTAAAGACGGACTCAACTAAACAACTTGTTAGTTTTAGTGATACTTTAAAGTTGAATTTTAAAGATCCTAAAAAGGCAAAGCAAACAAAGAAGCAAGCTGAGAAATCTAAAATTAAGAAACCTGTTTTTGAGTTTAAATCGAGTATTAAATCATCTCACGATCTTAATAAAGATATTGAATTTGAGTTCAACGAACCTCTAGATAATTTTATACTTGATAGTATTCATCTTGTTAAGATGGTGGATACTTTAGAGGTTGCTGTACCTTTTGATTTTGTGAAAGATTCGGCCTTATTGCGTACTTATCACATGATTGTGAAATGGGAATCTGAAACCAGTTACCGTTTAGATATTGATTCAGCGACTTTTGAAAATATTTATGCTTTAAAAAGCGATACTTACACAAAGAAATTTAAAACGAAAGAGCTTGAGTACTACGGTAAAATACTTCTTCAAGTTGATCACGTTCATCAACCCGTTATAGTACAAGTTATCGAGAATAATAAGAACGAAACTCTAATACAGAGTAAAAAGATTTATTCTGATGGGCTTATTACTTTTGAGTATCTGGAACCAAAGACTTATATTATCAAAATTATTGAAGATTGGAATGATAATGGTAAATGGGATACGGGTAACTATAATTTAAACCTACAGCCTGAGACCGTTCATTATTTCCGTAAGGAGATTAAGGTGCGTTCCAATTGGGAGGTTGAAGAGAATGTTGTTATATCTCACGAACACTAAACAACTAATATTATGTCGGCACTTTTAGAATTTGCTATTTTTCCAACAGATAAGGGCGATAGCGTTAGTCAATATGTCAGTCAAGTTATTGAAATGATTCGCGAAAGCGGTGTCGATTATCAATTAACAGCAATGGGCACTCTTATAGAAACTGAGACTTTTCCTGAAGCACTGGAGATCGTAAATAGAGCTTATGCCATTCTTGAACCACATTCTGACCGTGTTTATTCAACAATGACTGTTGATATTCAGAAAAACAAACACAATCGCCTTAAGTCTAAGGTTAGTTCGATTGAGAAAAAAATTGGTAAAGTGAATCTTTAATATTTCTGATGTGAGATATCTTCTTTTTATTCTCGTATTAATTTGTTCGATTGGTCAATTAAAATCTCAGGAGAAATCAGGAATTGAGAATTTTGCTTTTCAGTCAGGTGAAAAATTGACCTTTAGAGGCTACTACAATTGGGGTTTTATATGGGTTGCAGCAGGAGAAGTGAAGCTGGAGGTTAAGAACGAATCATACTCTGACAAGCCAGCCTATAAAATTGAAGCTTTAGGTAGAAGTTTAAAGGCTTTTGATTGGTTTTTCAAGTTACGTGACACGATTTCATGTTATGTTGATACAACGAGTTTAAAACCCTATTATTTTGATCGTAAAACGCATGAAGGAGACTATATTGCTCGACATGAATATTGGTTCGATTACGATAAGGATCAGATATACTCGAAAATAAGAAAGAGACAAAAGCCTGAAAAAAAAGATACACTTGAGAATAAATCAATCAGCTCTGATATTGTATCGGTTGCCTATTATACGCGTAATTTAGATTTTTCAAAATATAAAAAGAAAGAAAAAATCCCACTTCGTATGCTCATTGATAATGAGGTGCACAATTTATATATCAGATATAAAGGGATAGAAAACGTGAAACTTAAAAGTGGAGAAGTTTACGAGTGTTTAAAATTTTCTCCAATGTTGGTAAAAGGCCATCTTTTTCAAGGTGGAGAGGATATGACCATTTGGGTGAGTAACGATAGTAACCGAGTTCCAATTATGGTTGAGGCAAAAGTATTAATAGGGAGTGTTAAAGGCCTTCTTAGTTCATACGAAGGCCTAAGATCAACACGAAATTCTCATTTTAAAGGGAGATCTGGAAAGTTGGAACTTGATTAAACAATCGATTTAATCAATCTTTATTTCCAGAAGTTTAGACCAACGTTTTCCTGTTACAAATAGGCGATTGTTTATAGAATCGTAAGCAATACCATTAAGTACATCGTCACCTTCAATTAGTTTACGCTTCTCAGCAGGACTCAGAATATCTTCCAAATTTAAACTACTTTCAACCTGACCGGTTGTAGGGTTAATAATAACAATTGTATCAGTTAGCCATACGTTGGCGTAGATTTTACCATTGATATATTCCAGTTCATTCAAAGTATCCACTTCACCTTTCTCGTCGTAAACTTCTATTTGGCCTATTTTACTATAGTTGTTCGGATCAACTAGCGTTAATTTATTACTTCCATCAGATATAACAAGTTTGTTATTCATAGTTGTAATTCCCCAACCTTCACCATTAGCTGTTGGTGGTCTGAAAAAATCCTTTTGCGAGAAGTCTTCAGCATCTATAACAAAAGCTTTTTGTGCTCGCCAGGTTAGTTGAATGATGTTTCCATTATAGTAGGTAATACCTTCTCCAAAATAGTTTGGTTCTAGTTTTCTATCGAATACACTCTCTCCCTTTATGATATCGATTTTACGAAGAGATGATTCCCCGTGTTGGCCAGTTCCTTCGTACAAATAACCTTCATGGTAGAATAAGCCTTGAGTATAGGATTTTACATCATGAGGAAAGGTATTAACAACTCTATAAGTCAATTCCTTTGGCGCAATATTCGATTTGATATTATAGTACGATGAGATATTTCCTCTTTTTCCATCCTCATGAAAAGCTACTATTTGAAAATTATGCTTACCCATCGTCTTTTCATTTGCAATATGTGAAAAAGTCCAGGGGTCAGATGAAATTGTTTGGTTTACCTTGCCATCAATGAATAGTTGTAAGGAATCTATAGCTTCAGAATTCTTTCTTTGTTTGATTGAAATTTCAATTGTATCTCCTTGAGCAAAAACCTTAGCACGCTCTGGATTCTTTAACTTTAAACTACGAATGTACTCTATAACCTTAGTTTGAGCTTCGTTTTCAGTTTTAGATAAAGTTTTATGAGCTCCGTTTCCATTACAAGCCGTAAGTGAAACAAGACATAAGGAGATAATTAGCGATTGAAGTTTCATATTTTAAGAAAGAGGTAAAATTATAATAAACGAGAGTATACTCCGAAGACCAAAGTTAAACTAATGATATTAATTTAACAATTGATTAAAAAAAAGCTGCTCAATAAATATTGAGCAGCTTTTGTATTATTTAATGAGTTCCCATTCTGAACCATCTTTTGTATCCTTTATGGCAATACCATAACTGATTAATTCATTACGAATTTTATCGGCTGTTGCCCAATCTTTATTTTGCTTGGCTTCGTTTCGAGTTGTTAGTAATAAAGAAATAAGCTTATCTAGAATCTCATTGGTTCCCCCATCAGCTTCCTTTTCATTTTTCAATCCCAATACGTCGTAAACTAAATCCTGATAAAGTTTCTTAAGTGATTCAAGCTGCTCAGCTGTGATTTGTTCTTTTCCGGCTGCTAATGAATTGATCATTTTTACACCATCGAAAAGATGAGCAATAAGAATTGGCGTATTAATATCGTCGTTTAATGCAGCATAAGCCTTTGTTTTTAGCTCTTCAACATTAACTGTTGATTCTGCTCCAGCTTTAATTTTATCAAGGGTTGCTATAGCTGCCATTAATCTATTAAAGCCTTTTTCTGCAGCTTTTAGTGCATCATTCGAAAAATCGAGAGGACTACGGTAATGCGCTTGTAGAATAAAGAAACGAATAGTCATAGGACTATAAGCCTGCTCTAACACATCATTATCACCAGCAAAAAGTTGATCGAGAGTAATGAAATTACCCAATGATTTTCCCATCTTCTGACCATTGATGGTGATCATGTTGTTGTGCATCCAGTAACGAACTGCTTCGTGACCATGTGCTCCTGTTGATTGTGCAATCTCACATTCGTGATGTGGGAACTGTAAGTCTAATCCACCACCATGAATATCGAACTCAGCACCTAAATATTTTTGACTCATAGCCGAACACTCAAGATGCCATCCTGGGAAACCATCGCTCCATTTCGATGGCCAACGCATGATATGCTCAGGATTCGCTTTCTTCCAAAGTGCAAAGTCAAAGCTATTCTTCTTTTCACTTTGTCCTTCTAGCTCGCGAGTATTTGAAATAAGGTCTTCAATTTTTCGCCCAGAAAGCTTACCGTAATCGTGCTTTTTACTGTATTTTTCTACATCGAAATAAACCGAACCATTACTTTCGTAGGCAAATCCATTTTCGAATAACTTTTCGATAAGTTCAATTTGTTCGATGATATGACCAGAAGCACGAGGTTCAATACTTGGCATTAGAACATTTAGATCATTCATATTGGTATGGTAGCGATCAGTAAAATACTGAACGATTTCCATTGGTTCCAATTCTTCTAAACGGGCTTTCTTTGCAATTTTATCTTCTCCTTCGTCAGCATCGTTAACCAAGTGTCCTACGTCGGTAATATTACGAACATAGCGCACTTTATAGCCAGAATGCTTTAAAAAACGAAATAATATATCGAATGTAATTGCTGGACGAGAGTGACCTAAATGAGCATCACCGTAAACAGTAGGACCACATACATATAATCCAACATGTCCGGGGTTAATAGGCGTAAACAGCTCTTTCTTTCGGCTGAGTGTATTGTAAATTTGCAAATTATTTTCCATCGTCATTGTATTTAAATATCAGCAATTCATACTTGTTGATATACAGCTTAAAATAATCAAAAGAATGATTGGTTTCTTTTGGGTGGGTAAAATTATAAAAAAATATGGCTTCAAAGCCTGATTATAAGCAATAATAGTCGTACGAAGAGATAGTTAACTATTTCTCACTCATTACCACCTCGAATCTTCGAGTTAAAACTTCACCCTTGTCATCTATTAATGTGAGAATATGTTCGCCCAAACTGGCAAATACTTCCTTTTGATGTACATTATTAGTGCTGCCTAAATATTCATTATCTATATGCCAATAAATCGTTGCTCCTGGAATACTATGGGCAGCCTGGAAAACTGATCGTTCGAGTAATCCTCCAAAATTCTTAGGAATAAAAAGGCGGGTGTTATTTTTTGGGTAAATAATATCGATGTTCTCATTATTCTGACTCATGCAAGTTTCTAAATAGGGTGGTCGAGTTTGGTACAATGGGTTTTTCCTCTGATAATACCATTCCATTGCTGGAGGTAAAACCATATACGATTTCTGAATCATATCGCTAACACGGTAACAATCGGCATTTACTCTATAATGGCCCGTCTTGTCTAAGTTGATTTGTTTACAATAGGGGCAAGCAATTGTACGTTCTCCAGCAATTGCAACATCTAAACTGTCTATTTCATTGCAATTGAATGAGGCTTTGTAGCCACTCTTTTTACAAACAGCTACTTTTACCATATCATCGTATGGTTTATCGAACCAAGTACTAGTTGGGAGCGATTTAAAAATATCGAATAAAATGGGTGCTGCTGTTGCGCCACCCGTTAAGCCCGGTCGTCCTTCGCCATCAGCATTACCAACCCATACAACTACGACATATTCGGGAGTAATACCAACCGACCATGCATCGCGATGACCAAAACTCGTTCCTGTTTTCCATGCGATTTTTCGTGATGACTTATATAGGCTCCAATTGACACCATCTATGGGTCTATCCATTTCGTTTAAAGCCTCGAAAGTGTGATAAACGGGAGCAGCTCCCATCATATCATTGAAAGATTTGTTCTTGACTTTATAAGTAAATGATGATTTATAGGAAGCTGGAAAATACAAATCGCTTGAATATTCTGAACTTTCGTCCGTATAGAATTGTAACATTCTGCTTAGGCTCGAATAGACGTTTCCAAGCTCCCATAAACTCACCTCAGCTCCACCCAATATCAAACTCAAGCCATAATTATCAGCCGACCGATTGATACTTGTGAATCCTAGTTCTCTAAGCTTATTCCGAAATTTTTCCACACCATATTTCTGAAGCATCAAAACTGCAGGAATATTTAAGGACCTTGCTAATGCATTGCTGGCTTTTACAGCGCCATCGTGTTTCTTATTAAAATTCTTTGGTGCATAGCCCGATATTTGAGTTGGAATATCAGCTAATAATGTGTGAGGCAAAAGCTGCGACTCCTTAATCATTAAGGAATAAAGGAGAGGTTTGAGAATACTTCCTGAGCTGCGATTACAAGATATTAAATCGACTTGATGGCCTGAATTGATATCCTGGCCAGGCGTGTTACCAACATAGGAAAGTACTTTCCCCGATTTCACATCGATAATTAAAGCTGCGGCATTCTGAATTTGATTTTTTCTAAGGCGTTTGTAATGTTGCTCAATAATCCGATTACACGATTGCTGAATATTGATATCTATACTGGTTTGAATCGATTTTCCTTGTTGCCCATCGTTTATGGCACGCGTTAATAGGTGAGGCGCTAATTGAGGTAAAGCTTTGGGTTTTTGTGGCAACTGTTCAGCCTTTGCCAATTCACAAGTTAAGGAATCGATAATTTCATTTTTAGCCAACTTATCCAGTAAGCGATTTCGCTTTGCTAATAAGATGCTATGGTTTCTGCCAGGATAAATTAATGATGGTGAATTAGGAAGAACAGCCAAAGTGGTTGTCTCTCCCCAGGATAATTTACTCGATGGGCGTCCGTAATATCGCCAAGAGGCTGTTTCCAATCCCACAACATTGCCTCCAAATGGCGCATGCGAGGCATATAAATTTAGAATCTCTTTTTTGGAATAGGATAACTCTATCCTGACTGATAGCACAAATTCGATCAATTTCTGATACAAATTCCTTTGCTTACCATCCCGACTCATACGAATAAGTTGTTGGGTAATGGTGCTGCCTCCACTTACAATACGATTCTCCGAAATATTCTGAACCAAGGCTCTACCAATAGAGAAGGGGTTTACGCCTGGATGATAATAGAAGTACTGATCTTCGAAATGAATTAGAGCTTGCTCGTATTTATAGGGAATGCTATCGCTTGCAGGGAATCGCCATTGCCCATCGGGAGCAATTTGAGCTGCCAACAAATGATTGTTTCGATCGAATAGTAAACTTGAATAAGGTGTATTGAAAATTGGTTGAGGCAAGCTAAGCCAGAACCAAATGAATAAAACAGCAAAACTCCCAAGCTTTATGAGGTTTGGAAGTTTTATCAGAGAATTTAAGGCTTTTGGCTTCATTAATTATTTAGGCTTGCAAATTTTGTTATTTCTAAAAATCATTTTTTTGCTTTGCAGTTTGTGCATTCGTTAAAAAAGCAATTTGTCAGCTTATGCAGTTTTGGCATTCGTTAAAAAAGCAATTTGTCGGCTTATGCAGTTTTGGCATTCACTAAAAAAGTGTTTTTTGAAGCTATGCAGTTTGTGCATTTGTTAAAAAAGTAATTTGTCAGCTTATGCAGTTTGTGCATTCATCCAAAAATCAATTTCTTAGGTTTTGTTGGGCTTTATATCCTTGCTGCCGCACGATTTTATCGTGTGGTTTTATTTTTTTAATTAAGGAACGCGATACTACCGAAACGAAGTGGAGTTTAGCGAAGCTAATTGCGCACCAGAGGGGTAGTTGTTCCTTACACCATTTTCATTTCAAAAGACGCTTTTTCTTTTTTTAGCATAACTTTCAACGAATCCGATAATGCTCTATAGAATGCATCCATAGCTTTAAAATCAAACTCATAACAATAACCTTCCTCACCAAATTCATAAACATATCTCCAATTCTCAAAGGAGTCACTATGTATCTCTAGTAGGTTTTTTATTTCATTAAAATTTGATTCCTTAGAACGGTCAGTGTTATTATCACCAACACTAATTGCTATTTTATATGCTGGTAGAGAGTCAACTTTTATATTTTCCTTTTTATAAAGTTTGTATGATGTTTCAATATTTTGTTTTGTTTGTTCCGAGAGGGTTTGATAAAGATCATATAACTTATGTCCCCAAGGGTTTTGTCTCAAGTCATAAAATATTGTAGCTTTTAATAGGATTTCTGTAGCGAAACTAAAATTTACTACTCCAGGTGGGATCCAAATATAACCATGATCATTTTTTACTTCATGAGAGTGTTTTGCTACAGATAAACCAGTTTGGTAGAAACCTTCAGCAATTTCGATTGCAAATTGATAATTCGTTTCTTTTTTTTTCTTTTTTCCCATTATGAAATAGTGTTATTGTTTCATTTTAATTACCCACAACGATCTTTCTAATTTGCGTAGGCGATTAAAACAGTTGTCTTATCAAACCACTAAATAAGCAAGCCGTGTTAACTTATTTATATTTTTAAGCAAACCAATTTAATTGGCTTGCTGGTGTTTATTAATTAAACTAGGCTTTCAAAATGCGTTATCAACGCCCATTAAATTTAGCTTTTGTTTAGCACAAGTACTTTTATGGATGAAGTGACAAATTAAGTTTTAATTTATCAAATCGATAAACTTTAATCATTTTAGTATCGGTGTAACACTCCTTTAAATACTTCTTCAAATTCGTAAATTTGGTTGCTTTGAATTTTCCATTTTTAGTATAAAAAACACCATCGGAGTAATAGATCGTGTGACTAATCGAATCCAATGGATCAATGAATGCAAGCAGAACATTATCGGGTAGTTTTGTTTTCAAATTCCGCTTGGGATGAGTGTTAAAGGTCATAATTTCGTCAAAATAATGATCAACAATTTGATGTATGGTTTTTACTCCAATAAATGTTTTCTTATTAAATACTCTTTGATTCCCGAAACCATTACTATCAAAATATCTTTCTAAAGCATATGAATAACAATTTTGCCCACTGGTTTTCATAAATTGCATGAATTCTTGACGCCCCTTTTCAGTATTCAAGCTAGTGTTACCACTAAAAGCCTTGTTCATTTTTTCAAAATCGAACGTAAGCTCTTGATCTTGTATTTTAACTCTCAATGTATCATTTAACCAAATGGTATGAATCACGACATTATTTTCATTAATTTCAAGCGTATCTATAACTCTACCTTCAATTTTCTCTTTAATTAAAGATTCGTTCTGACAGTAGCCTGTACAAGAAATAGCAATAAAAAATGAAATTGTAATAAGCTTATAAATTCTTCTCATCATTGTGTGTATTTGTGCTAACGTATGGGTAAAGTACAATGTACTTTATCCCACTTATCTGCCGCTTTTGTAATTTGTTGTTATTCTTTTTTCTTATCAATCACGAATACAAAACACACTTACTATTTTGAAGCTTTTAGCGTATCACTTTTCGTCTTATCTGAAACAGCTGCTTTTACAGGCATAGGTGATACAACCGTTACCCATTTACCTGCTTGGCTAGCGTTGATATCATTATCGTACATCGCCTCACAATACACCGTTGGCAAATAGAATCGCCCAAGATAAGCCGCATTTAAGATCACCTTATACTTCTTGGTTTTGTTTTTTGCTATATCGAAATAAGTATAAACTCTATCGTCACGTATGTCCTGATAGCGCGATTTATCACCTGATTCAGTTGTCGTATTTCCTTCCATTCTTAGGTTACGAATTTCCCAACCCGATGGGAATATTTGAGTCAAGGCCATTTCTTTATAATCGACCTTAATACCCGGATGCGAGATACTCACCTCGGCCACAAAATCGGTGCCTTGTACCAAACGACTAGGATCTAGTTTTTCACCAGTCAGGTTGTAATAATTTACCTGCATTTTTAAATGATTGGCCGAAGATGTTGAGTCGCCAAGCAAAGGAATACCTTCTAACTGTAACTTCGCAAATAAAATTTGATCGCTGGTGTTTGTCACCTTTATCTGATGTGAATTAATCGCATCGATACTTAATTCTTTTTGCGAAATAGGCGATGTTGTATTTATCGACTTAGCGTTTTTCTTATCGACAGTGAAGTCATATTTTAAATCAACTTTATCGGTGCCCACACCAACAAATTTAGATATTGCCAAAAGAGAATAGGCTGTTGTTTGGGTACTCATCCATTTGTCTGAAGATAATTTATCAGCCAAATCGTCAAGTACATTCTTAGCCTTCACTTTGTCGTTCATCAACACAAGGGTTTCTAAAATCATGGCTTGGTCGCGTTCCGAGCTTCCATAAGAATAAGACATCTCTTTGTAATCTCGCACGCTGATATCTAAATTCGAGATAATCGCTTTAGCAACACTTTCGCGTCCGGCCAGCTGATAGGCTGCTGCCAATCTCCATCGCGATACGGTCGATAAATTATTCATCTCTCGCATTCTATTCATGGCTCCCAGTGCAGGTTTGCCAGCTAAAGCTAAAGTGTAAAGTCGGTAAGCTTGTATTAATTGGTCGCTACGGTAGTAGTACTTGCCACTATTCGAAGTCCAATCGTTGGCTCGCTTAGTCTGAAATGAAACCCATTTACCCAAGAATCCCACTGGTAATTGGTAACCTTGCGCCTTGGCCTCTAACATAAAATGCCCTGCATAACTCGTTCCCCAATCACTAGGATACTCGTTGTACGAATCTGGCCAATACGTCATGCCTCCACCCGTTACTTGGAATTTCTTTAAACGCTTGATGCCTTCGCGGATATTGTCTTCAATCTTTTGCTTATCCTCTTCGCTTATATCCATAAGTTTAGCCAAATGCAATTGAGGAAACACCGACGATGTGGTTTGCTCTATGCAGCCGTGTGGATATCGAATTAAATATTCAAGTCGTTGTCCCAAATTAATTGCAGGAATACGCGAAATCTCGAGTATGCTTTTGTTGGTACCTTCTATACCAATGGCCTTAAAACTCTCAGTCCATGTTTTACCGGGTTCAATGGCATATTCAATCACTTTATGGATGGAAGGATTAGGCAAGCGAACATCTAATTCTACTGAATACTCAGCACGTTCGCCACCGCTAGTTGCAATAATTTTCACTTTCCCGATACCGATGTTTTCACTCAGTTGTAAATCGAAGTACAACATTTGTTCGCCTTGCTTTTCGAAAGTCAAATTCTGCGATTTGCTACCTTTAATCTTAAACAAGTCATTTGTTTCCAGGCTTACCTTTACATTTTTAATATCATCCTTCATTGTAAAAATGGTAA
>NZ_JBFFKR010000088.1:0-12490 GCF_041555295.1 Ancylomarina sp.
ATCACCATTCTTTGTATCACAAGCATTTCCATTTGTCACTTCACAACGGTATTCATAGCCATCTTTTGAAAATGGTACCGAAGCTAAAGTCAAACTAGCCGTTTGTGCTGAAGCTGGGCTACTACCCATACTCACAAAAACTGCTCCACCAGCTGTTGTTTTCTCAAACCACTGATATGTAATAGTACCCCCACCTGTAGCTGTAACAGAGAAAGTAGCTGATTCATTTTCATCTATCGTTTGATCAGTAGGTGGTGTCATCGTAATATCTTTAATGACATTTAAGCTTACTTGATCTGAAAAGACAGGCGTACAGAAATCACCACTAATTTTACAATGGAACAGATCATTATCATATAATGATAAATTCGAAACTATTAAATTTGTAGTGTTTGTTCCAGTAAAATCTGGACCATCATTTATTTCAATATTATTTTTATGCCACTTATAAGATAAAGTACCTTCAGCTGTTCCAGAAACAATAAATGTTACCGATGCATCACCTTCACATGGTGTTTTTGCAGTAGGCTGTAAAGTAATCTTAGCATGTTCACGCACATCTACATCAAAAATAACATTCACATTTCCACATCCATTCCCAGAAATAAGTTCACATGTGTAAGTCGCTTGATCAGTCGAAACTGCTGCACCTAAATCAAGAATATTTTCATCTGGCTGAACAGCTAGAGGCGTTACATCTTTATACCACTGATACGATAAAGCATCTCCTTCACCCGTTACCGATAAACTTAATGGATCACCAACACATGGTGTAGGGTTCAATTCAGAATTTGAAAGAACATTAATAGGTTTATATACATTTACTTTAGCAATAGTCGTGATATCACCGCAATAATCTGTAGTGACTTTAGCGGTATAATTTCCAGAAGAAGTTGGATAAGTTGCACCTGTAATTGTAGCTGTTAATTCATCTAATAAAAGACTGTTATCAGGATTCAACCATGATTCTTGAATATAATCAGCTCCAACAACGGTCATTGCTAGTGGAATATCATTTCCATTACAATCATTAATATCAGCAATTGCATTTATGCTTGGTTTATCATGTACAGTAACGTCGAATGTTCCTTCAACAGGACCACAACTACCTTCAACAATATATTTATATTCGAAAGTTCCTGATGTTCCTAATTCCTCAGTAGAAATAACTTTTTTGTTTAACTCTCCAGTTAACTCACTTCCATCCTTATACCATTTAATTGATGCATAAGAACCTGTTACATTAAGAATTAATGTGGTGTGTTCCCCTTCACAAATATCCGATATTACGGATGGATCTTTAGTAACAGTGACATTGGTCAAAATATTTAATGTTTGTTTAAATACTTTAAGACCACAGCCTGTTGTTATTTCACAAGAATACAAACCTGCATCAGCCATGTCTAATAATGGAGTATTATAAGATGAGGTTGAAATATTCAAGTTTGTCTTTACATTATCAGCTCCTGTAAAGAACCAAGCAAATGTTGGGTTTCCCACATAGCTCACCTCAAAATGATGCGTTAAGCCTTCACATATATCTAATGATCCAGGCGTTAAATTAACAGTCGTAACATCATCAATACTTAAAGTTCCTATCGCTTGTTGAGTAGAACAAATGCCATCACTTACAACACAGGTATAGTCACCAGCATCAGTAAGTTTTACAGGATTAAATACTAAGGTTGAACTTGTCTCATCAACAAGGTCATTTCCTAATTGATCTTTCCACTGATAGGTTATCCCTGCAGGTGGTGTTTCAACAATGGCTTCTAATGTCACTAGATTATCGCCAACACATGCTTTTATAGTGTCAATGGGTATTAGAGTAAAACTATTAACTAAATCGATAGTAAATGAAGTTTTTATATCACCACAATCGTTTATTGCAGTAACCTGCCAGACTCCCTCCGTTAATGCGTCAACTGTAATGTCAAATGATTTATTAATCCCTAGATCTCTGTTAATACCTTTAGCTGAATTCGTAGCCTTATAAGCACTTGCAAAACCAATATCATTAATCGTTACAGTAACAAAATCACCCGAACAATAAGGTCCATCTTTTGAGAATGAAACGCCAGTTAGTAGCGATTTGGGTTTTATAGAAAGCGTACTAGTAGAGTTTGCCGTACCACAACGATTGGTTACAGTTACCTTATAACTACCTGCCATATCGGTAGTAATATCTGTCAAACTAAGATCCGCGCTTGACTTATCTCCACCAACAGCTGATGGTGTTTCCCATAAATAAGCATAATAGTTACCAGAAGTTTCCAATTCTGCTTTGTATAAATGTGATAAACCTTCACACTTGATAACTGGAGTAAGATTTGTTAGTACAACTTGTGGATAAATATCACCTGCCACTAGGTTTACAATCTTTTCATTACCAATACAGGTATGATTATCTGCATCTCCAATATTATAATGAGCTGCAACAGCCACTTTATAATATGAATCACTCATGTTTGGCACGACTGGAAATACTGCCAAATTATTTGTAGCCATCAATGTCGCTCCTCGGTACCATGAATATTCCATAGTAGCTCCTGCTAGAACAGGACCAACAGCAGTTAAATTCACTGATTTTTGATCACACAATCCTTCTGGAACTTGTAAATCAGTTAAATTTGGCTTGCCAAAAATTTCAATTTGAACTTCTTGAGATAGAGCTTCACATGCATTTTCAACATCGCATCGAATTGGATAGACACCAGCCTCATAAGCTTTATCTAAATTGAAATCGAAAACTTTTCCTTCCGCCTTCTCAACACCACCTACTGACCATGCAATTCTACTATACTTACCTTCAACATTAACTTCTAATGCCGCAGATTCACCTTCACATAAATCAGAGTTTCCTGTGAGTGATCTAATATTAGCCAGTTCATCAATTATAACTTCAACTTCTAAAATTGCTGGTTCAACTGCTTCTCCACATTTTTGATAATCTTCATTGAAAGTTATTGTACAACGATATATGCCTTTATTAGCATCTGTTACTGCCAAGAACTCTAAATTATGAGTTGCTTTACCTGTAACGTTATCTTCTTGAATATCTTCATAAACTCCTTCACTAACCTTTCTTTCCCACTTGTAATTGTACCAACTGTAATCTTCATTTGATACATCAATATTTCCATTTCCACCTTTACAAAAATGTTCTGGTTTGTCGTGAGGTGTAACACTATAACTAGGCACAACCAATGCATTAAACTCACCTATTTCTTCGGCTGCAATAGCAAAGGCTACTGTGTCAATTGCAAACACACCTGATACCCCTGATGCATTCGCATCAACCAATTTAATTGTTGCTTTTTGATTATCTTTAGATTTCCACAATGCTGAAACAGTTTGCCACTTATCAACACTATTCATTAAGAAATTTGATTTAATTTTTTCTTCATTAATATATAAATCTACCAATTGAGGCTTATCTACTTTAGCCATTTTACCAACCACACTTATTATATAATTCGTTTCCCTGTCAATCGGCATGTCCTTTTTCTCATAGATAGTCTTAGCCTGTCCATCAGAGTAAACAATTAATATCTTCTCTCTACCTTCTTCAGCTAATACATCAATAAAACCAGAATTCTCTACTTTAGGAGTCGTGCTGATCCCATAGGTTCCTGGCTCTTGCATATTACCTTCTGATAAATCAAAACCTGTAGTAAATACAACCTGACCAGCATTGATATTTGCATTTGTATTAATATTTAATGCCGGATCTCGAAAGTAGGCCTTTACAATATACTTTGTATCAACGTCAGGAGCAGGTACAACCAATTTCCCTTTAGTCTCTGTAGGAATTAGATTTTCTTCTTTCACCTCATTTTCATACCACTCAATAAAATCAGGATCTGGAGTTGCTTCAATTCCAACTTCTATATTGGTATCATAACTTTCACAAACTACATTTAATCCTGTTTCGAAAGAAACATCTAAGTCAGTTACAATTTTTGGAATTGCTTTTGAAAACCCAGAATAATAACCTGCAGAACCAATATATCCAGACTGAACAGTCCAAGCCACATTAATAGCTTTCTCTGCCTGGAATTGTAGATTACCACTTACATTATTCACCTTGTAACTTTTCCACTCTGGAGCTCCAGGGATACTTGTGGCATCATTTTCATCTAGGCTAATAGCGGTTCCACCATCAATTGAATATTTAATATTAGCATCATTTTGAGCCAAAATTGTGATAACTGCAGTAACTCCCTTATATGCTAATTCTCCTGAAAAAGGCACATCAACCTGGTGCATACCAGTTGCCGCAAGAGGGGCAATAAAATTCATACCTACGGTTGGACCAATAGTTGACGCACTACCAGACATGGTTTGATAAACATAAACGTTTTTGTCTTTGGTATCAATAAACATAGTAGGTATTCCCTTACTATCTGGATCTTCATAATAAGTTTCGGGAATAACTAGGTATTCTCCTGCCGCAAGGGGTGTACTAGGATTAATCGCTGATCCTGATCCATTTACATAAACATAAGTATCATCAACAGTAGCTACAATAATAGGCCGTTCCGTTCTATTATCACCTTTACCTTTCATAACCACATACTGATCACGAATTTGATCATATGGCACAATTTGATCGAGCCCCATATCCTGTCCACTATTAGGTCCTGCTGTCCAGGAACCTGTGTTGACAACGATATCCTTATCTGAAACGATATGTGTACCATTCATATCGTTGATTTTATCACCATCAATATTCGTCAGATTATGATCTATTGCAATCGCATAACTTTCTCCCTTATTTAGAGTAATCTCGGGTAAAGCATTTGAAACTGGAACATCGAAACTATAAACAGAAGGAACCAGATAATCGGTTAATATTCCTGTTCTCAAATCAGTAATATAAACTTTCGTATTATCCTCAGTTGCCATCACGGATAGAAAATGAGAACGTCTGCTTGTAGATTTATAAGGATCATCAGTATAGACATGACCAGATCGGAACTCTTTCCCCATTGCAAAACGACCTTTAGTCGTTAAAGATCCTCCCTGTACACTGCTGACATGCCTAATATTGACATAAACAGGTGAATCATATGATCTAAATTTCAGACCATCATCAGGCAATACTAGATTCAACTTATTAGGGCCGATAACACCAAAAGGAAAATCATATGTTGTAGGATTAGATATAGTTCCACTATTGTTGCCTGCTGTTGTTTTAAACAAATATCGATATGGTGCTGATTTGGATACCTGAATAGTTTCAAAAGGAGTAATTGCACCTCCTTTAAAAATATCAACATCTATCAACACATCGGAATTAGTCGAAATTACTGCAACATGCTTTCCAATATCACCACTATTGCTAGAACCATTATATAATGGTGGTACATAGTGGATATAATCCAACTGAGCCTTACTAGCAAAAGGAAGTATAAATAAGAAAACTAGAATAGCTATTTTAAAACAAGCCTTGATTTTCGTAGAGCGGAATGAATAATTCATCAAAAGAATTTTGGTTAGTCTTCAAAAATACAAATAATGAACATAACAACATAGTGAATTTGATAAATATTTTTGATTAAACAATCAAAATATCGGATCAATTCAAACTCACAATAGAGGAGCTTCCGTTAAACGTATATTTTTGTCATTTGAAAAAAAACAATATATACACCTCTAAGCAATAAACTAAAGGCTTCTATCATTGCGTTTAAGGTTTATTGGAGCATTCGTGCCGATTATAGAAATAGTATAAAATAACTTGATAATGATCTTGAATTGTGTTTTTAATGCTTCTGAAAACCTCGTATTCAAGTCCGTCGATTTTCTGATACCAACTAATTAAAAATATTTTCCAAACTTTTACTTCTGATGAGGTAATTGTCCAAATAATTCTTTTAAAAAAAAGGCAAGAATCTTTTTTATATAGCGAGCACTCTTTCAACTATATCCCAATCTCTACTAATAATTTGATCCGTACTAGAAACAAGCTATTTTCTATTCCAAACATGAAAATAAACTAGACATTCTCAACTCAGAAAATATTGGACAATTAATACTGACTAAAAGCTTTTCAAGGTGAGTTTCTCTAATTAAAACTCTATAGGCATTTGGTGTAATTCACCTAGATGCATATCTAATCTTTTTCATGGAAAATAATTTGATAAATGGTAAAGTCGGAAAATATCTCTTCACTTAAAAAGTTTGAAGCAGGAGCTTGTAGTGATACTTAGTAGAATCTATATATTAAGTAATTAGATCACAAAGATTATATTATCTCTCCACCAAATTTCAATTTGATAAAAAAAACTCCATCATCAATAATTACAGTTTGATTTACACAATATTCCTTTTGTATAATATTGATTTAAGACAAAATATTTTGTATAAAAAAAGAGTTGACCCATGGCCAACTCTTTAAATTAAACATACTTAATAAGCTTAGCGAACTAAGATTACATTACCTTTTTCTCTCACTTCTCCATCTAACATCAAAACCCAAACGTATGCTCCAACAGGACAATCCTCTCCATTATAGGTTCCATCCCAACCATTGGCATAACCAGCCTCCTTTGTCTGATACATCAGCTCTCCCCAACGATTATAAATATACATTTCAAACTTATCAGTCACATTAATGTCTTTCAGATAGAAACGATCATTTTCGTTCTTTGACAAGGGTGTAAATGCATTGGGCGATTCAATTCCAATAGGCTTAACCTCTACCATAACAGTATCAATTGCAATACAGCCTATATTATCTTCGACTTTAAGCGTATAAACACCCGACTCACTCACTACTAATTGTGGCAATACACTACCATCACTCCAATCGTATACGTATGGACCATAATCCGGATTAAGCTCAGGATCGAGAGTAATTGTTTGTCCCTCAAAAATGATGATTCCAGGCTGAATTGTTTTATCCAACTCAAATTTTGGTGAAGGATTCATTAAGATCTTTTGAATCAATTCACAATCATTCTGCTCAACGCTTAACACGTACTCTCCAGGCTTGTCTATCGTTCTTTCCCAAGCTGTATAGCCATCATCCCAAACAGGATTAGAAAGATCTTTCGTATCAACAAGCAGTGTTTCACCTTCGCACAAGAATTGATTCTCTCCAACTTCTGGATTAGGTAACACTTCAACTTTTATTGAAGCTGAACCAACACAACCATATTCATCAGTTACATTAATCTGATAATCATTTACACCGAGATGACGTTTTATCAATTTCGGATTAGAATTCTTGAAATTATCTAAATCGCTTGGATTCGTCCAATTGATTTCTTTAATATCACCTGAGATATGCGTTGTCAACTCGATCTCTTTACATTCTCCAATAATCGTATCGTTTATTGTTGTGATAAGAGGTAGCGGAGCAACAGTTACATTTACAATATCATTACCAACACATCCATATTTATCAACTACAGTTGCAACATAAAGGGTTGTTTCTCCAGCTGTAAAAGTCGGTGTTTCAGAATTTGGATCATCTAAATATCGACTCGGAGACCATTTAATATTATTTTCTTGAGTCTCCGCACTCAACATCCTAGTTTCACAAGATCCAACTACAATATCCTCAACAATCTTAACGATTGGTAATGAATCAATTTTCATAACAAGTTCACCTGTACTGTTTGAACAACCTAGATCATCGGTATACGAATAACGAACTTGATACTCGCCATTCCCTTGTGAAGGATCAAAAGTATTCTGAGCAACTTCATTTACCCAATAAATACCTCCAGTTGGGAAACCGCCTGATAATGCGAATTCAGATTCACAAATCCCCTTAGATTCAAGGGTAGTTAGATTTACATCAGGTAGAGGATGAAGTTCAACTAAAGAATCCACTTCAAAATAGCAACCTGTCGCTTCATTTAAAATCTTTAACCTTACTTTACTATCTACTATCACATCTCCCCAGGTAATTTTGGTCTTAACAACATCTTCGGCTGGAGTGGTAAAGGCACCTCCGTCAACTAACCATCCATAATTAATATCTGGTAATAAGGCTGTAGTATAAGCGACTCTATCTTCCAATACACAAAGCGTCATTCGTCCAAAAATTTGCGAATTTGGCAATGCATTAACCGTTAATTTCTTAGAATTTGAGTATCGCTTAGCAGTACACTTATCAGACACTTCACAACTGTAATAGCCATCTTCCGTTAGACTCGCTGGATCAATTGTAAGCTGTGGTGCATTTTCTCCAGTAAGATTAGCACCATCTTTTTGCCATTGATAAACCTCATCGGTTCCTTCAACTTCAACAAGAAACTGAGCATTTTCTCCATCACAAACTTCCATTGCAGGACTTTCACTCAATATTTTGAGTTGGGGAATTACAACAAGTTTCATTTCAAGACTTTCTGATGCAATACCACATGAAGAATTCACAACACATTTGTATGCTCCAGCATCACTAGTTCTTAAATTTTGAATTTTAAGCTCTGTACTATTAGCACCAAGAATATCAACACTATCTTTTTGCCACTGATAAACTAAGTTATCACCTCTAAAATCAGCTGTAAATATTGCTTCAGCGTCATTTTCACATCTTTCCAGATCTTCGCTATTACTGATAAACTCAGGAAGTTTCTTGATAGTTAGATTAGCATCAGTAAAAACACGTCCACATTTACCTGTTACATCTACAGAATAAATACCTGCAGAATCCAGAGGAGTACTCAAAATATTAAGTGCAGCATCTGTTGAAACAGTTTTCCCTTTATGCTTCCAATCATAAGTCAGTAATGAACCAGACACCTTAGGAATCCAGGATAGATTCTCATTTTCACATAGAACTTTATCCTTTAAATCAGAATTTAGAACTGTAGTTTGATATACTATCACATTTACAGTTTCCTCTAAACTAGATCCTTCACCAACAATTTCACAACGGTAAGATCCAGCATCGGAAACATCTAGTCCAGGTATTGAATAATTTAATTCATGATGTACAAGATCCACATCGTTTTTAAACCAATTGATTGAGAAAACTTCACCTTCAACACTAATATTTAAGTTTAAAGACTCTCCATAACATTTCTCAATATCGGCAAGCGTATTCAAGCCATCAACAACCTTCATTGGATCTTTAACAGTCAAATATCCAGAAGTAAAACGAACACCACAATCACCCGTGATCTTACAGTAATATTCACCTGCATCTGCCATACTAAGCTCATCTATAGCTAGATTCTTAGTTGTAACTGCTACCAATTCAGTATCAACATTCGCTGTATTGATGTGATGCCATTCAAAAGTCAAATTGCCACCTGTAATATCCAAATCGAACACATGATTATTTCCAACATAAACGACTTCACCTTTAAGTGAGGTGTTTAATATGGTATTTGGATTCACCGTAAGATTTGCAATTTCACTTAGATCCGTACCACATGAACTTACTCGACACTCTACTTTATAATTTTTAGCAGTATTGGCATCTGATGCAAAGATGTTAGAAAGTTCAATCTCTGTAAGATCATCAAATGCAGGTTGAGCAAGATCATCGATCAACCAGCGATAAGTTAAATTTCCACCAGCTGCTACTGCTCTAAAAATAACATCTTCCCCTTGACAAACTATTTGATCAGCTATAGGTGCAAGCGTTGGTATTGGATAAATATCCTGATAAGCTACACTGAAATCAGTACCACAAGCATTAGTCACTTCTATCTTATAATTACCTTCTTCTGCAATCTCAGCAGTCGACAAATCTAAAGTCGGCGATATTTCACCAGCTAAAATACCATTGTTATATTTCCAACTGATACTTTCACCAGTAATCGCATCATATGCAATAGGACCCAACTCAAGAGCTTGTCCTTCACAAACTGCTGCTAAATTAAGACCATTTGTAATATTTGGGACATCGTTAATAATAATATCAACCGTGTAAGTCACATCAGTTCCACAACTTCCACTTACAACACAAGTATAGGTTCCTTCATTAAGTTCAGCCACCACATCAACTTTAAGCAGTGCAACATTTCCAGGATCAGCAACGCCAGCAGGTAACACTGTCCAATCATAAGTAGGATTATCACCAGTCACCTTAGCTTCAAGGAATAAATTATCTCCAACACAAAGCGTTTCGTTTATCCATGTATCAGTTTTTGTAATTGGATCTAAGACATCAATATAAATTGACTTAGATTTACTCATACAAAGATCTTCAACTTCTACTCTGTAAAGGCCTTTTTCAACAGCTGATATATTTGATTTAGTATAAGAACTATTCGCCTCACCTAAATCAACATCATCCTTGGTCCACGAGTATGTCGCAGAAACAGCGGGGCCACCCGAAAATACAGCATCTAAAACGATATTATCAGTTGGACAGAGAGGATTAGCATGTGTTAGATTATCCAAATCTAAAACCTCATGATGAGAAATATTAAAATTCTCTGTAACGGCTGGACAAACACCAGCAGTAACACCTACAGAATAAGCACCATCAGTTGCATCAACTGCAACAAGATTTAGACTTGAATTGTTGGTCCCAATAATTGTACCGCCTCTTTTCCACTTATAAATATTAGGCGTTGGTCCTGATAAATTTGTCACATTAAAACTAGCACCAGAACCATAACAAATCTTCTTATCTGCAATAGTGTTGAAACTAGCAGGAACATCAACTCTTAAATTCACTACACTTGAATAGTTGTCAGGATCCGTTACTAAAGCTCTAAATTTCCAAGCATCCATTCCAGCAGTCGCATTAGTGACAGTCAAAGTACTTTTATCCAAAGTTCCTGATTCTGCGACTTCAATAACCGTCCCAAATGTCACATCATTATAAACTCCTCCTCCATTCGTACTATATTCCCATGTACAGGTAGTCGCTGAATTTTTAAAGAAGACGACAAAACTATATGTATCATCTATACAAACATGTTGATCAACAGGTTGAGTTGTTATCTTAATTGCAGGATCAACAACTAAAGTCGCTTCAGCACTAGCTACATCTGTAGAACAAGTATTGCTAACTAAACTTTTATATAAATGACCATTAAGCCCTATAAGAGCTGGATCAATTGTTAAGCTTGATGAGGTCTCACCGCCCATCAAAGCGCCATTATCCTGCCACTTATAAGTAAAAGGCTCAGTTCCTTCAGCTTCAACAGAGAATGTTGCTACTCCATCTTCAGCAATTATAATATCTTGAGGTGGTTTTGTAATGCTAACATTTCGATTCACAGTCAAACTTGCTTTTTCTGACTCAACTGTATTACAAAGACCATCACTCACAATACAGTAGTATGATTGTCCATCATTTCCTAATAAATCTGCAATTGATATATTATCTGATGTTTCACCTGACATAACTCCAGCATTATCGTACCATTGATAAGCTGGTGTTCCTTCCGAAGAAGTAACTACATTAAAAGTAGCCGGACCATCATCTTCACAAATAATAACAGCCGAAGGCTGTGTTGTCATACTTGCATGTTCACGCACATCAATAACAAAATTAACATCAACGTTACCGCAACCATTTACAGATATGAGTTCACATCTATAATTTCCTTCATCACCTAAATCAGCTAGATCTAAGTCAAGTACATTACTTGTTTCTCCAGGAAGAGCGGCTCCCTTATACCATTGGTAAGACAAACCATCCCCTTTACCATTCACGATCAAACTAAGAGGTTCATCAACACATGGTGTTGGAGCTAGGTTAGAATTTGAAACAACTCCTATCGGTGCGTAAACATTTACTTTAGCAATAGTCGTAAAATCACCACAATAATCTGTCGTGACTTTAGCGGTATAATTTCCAGAAGAAGTTGGATAAGTTGCTCCTGTAATTATAGCTGTTAATCCATTTGCTAAAAGACTATTATCAGGATTTAACCATGATTCTTGAATAAGGTCCGCACCAACCACAGTCATACTCAATGGAATATTACTTCCATTACAACCATTAATATCTGCAATTGGATTTATACTTGGTTTATCATGAACCGTAACAACGAAATTGCCTTGTGGGTTTTCACAATCTCCCGTCAATTTATAAGTATAAGTATAGGAACCAGAAGCTCCAATAATACCAGTTGAAATTCTTGTTTCCCCCTCATAAGCAGTTAACTCAGTATTTGCATTATCAAACCACTTAATAGAAGCTGGGGTTCCAGTCACATTGATTATTAACTCTGTCTGATCTCCTTCACATATATCCAAAATCGTTGCAGGATCTTTTACGACACTAATATGATTATTTACGACTAATTGACGCTGATATTTTTCAACAGTTCCACATTCAAGAGTGATATCACAATAATAAACACCAGCATCAGCTAATTCAACAAGAGGAATCTCATAAAAACTATTGGTTCCAATTACTGCCCCATTGGGATCATTAAATCTCCAAGCAAAATCTGGAGAACCAACCGTTACAATATCAAAAATATAATTCACAGCCCCTTGACAAACAACTTCAACAGGAGCTGTTAAAGTACTTGTCACACTTTCGGTATTTAAATTCGCA
>NZ_JBFFKR010000089.1:0-12462 GCF_041555295.1 Ancylomarina sp.
CCCGAGGATAACAGATTGAAATAAAAATATCGATCTGATGAGCAAGTCAAGAAGAGATTTTATAAAGATATCCGCATTGGGATTCGGGGGCTTGGTTTTAGCAAATCCAATTCTGAACGCCATGATTGGGCAAGTGCAAGCTGGCGAGCCCTTGGATGCGTCCCAATTTAAACGGGTGCCTACCTATTGTGAGGTGTGTTTCTGGAAATGTGCTGGTTGGGTACATAAAGATGAAAAAGGTGAACTTTGGAAAATAGAAGGTAATGAAGATGATCCGCATTGCAAGGGACGATTCTGTCCTAGAGGTACAGGTGGTCTTGGCATGTACAATGATGAAGATCGATTGAAATCGCCATTGATGCGAGTAGAAGTTGATGGCAAACAAACCTTTAAGGAAGTCAGCTGGGATAAGGCATTCCGATTTATTGCGGATAAGATGAACCAGATTTCCGAAGAACACGGCCCCGAGAGTATGGCCTTATTCAAGCATGGTTCTGGTGGTGCACACTTTGGTAAACTATTCAAAGCATTCGGATCCAGAAATATTACGGCTCCCTCCTATGCCCAGTGTCGCGGTCCTCGCGAGGTTGGTTTTCATGCGACTTTTGGTGCCAACATCAACTCCCCGGAACCTGTCGATTTAGAAAACACCAAATGTCTGGTACTAATTGGTAACCATATTGGTGAGAACATGCACAACTCTCATGTGCAGGAAATGTCTAAAGCCATTGATAAAGGCTTAAAGATTATTACGGTTGATCCTCGATTGTCAACTGCTGCCAGTAAATCGAAACATTGGCTACCCATTAAACCTGCAACCGATATTGCTCTATTATTAGCTTGGATGCATGTTTTAATTACAGAAAAATTATACGATAAAGCATATATCGATCAGTATGCATATGGTTTCGAAGATCTTGAAGCGCATGTTGCTGACAAAACCCCTGAGTGGGCTGAAGAAATTACAACAATCAAGGCCGATGTAATTAGAGAAACGGCCAGAGAGATGGCATTTAATGCTCCAGCAACGCTTATTCATCCTGGTCGTCATGTGACCTGGTATGGTGACGATACGCAACGCCTACGTGCCATGGCTATGCTAAATGCATTACTCGGTAGCTGGGGAAGAAAAGGTGGCTTTTATTTCCCTGAGAAAGCAAAAGTCCCTTCATTCCCCCATCCTGCTTTCCCATCGGTTTCGTGGACATGGAAAGACTATCTCGACGGGAAATATGCTTTAGCAGGTTCATCAATCGCCAATGTATTTGTAGACGCAACGCATCCGGACAATACAACGGATAAGAAAATCAAAGGCTGGTTCGTCGTGGGTACAAACCTGATATCTACCATCCCTGGCACCAAACGTACTTTGGAGGCTATTGATAACCTCGACCTATTTGTTGTGGTGGATACCATGCCTATGGAAATTACAGGTTATGCCGATATCATTCTTCCTGAGTGTACTTATTTAGAGCGTTACGATGATATTCGTGTTTCGCCTAATCGCGAACCCAACATAGCTGTAAGAATGCCAGCTGCCGAACCTAAATACTTAACGAAGCCGTCGGATTGGATCGTTCGTAAGTTGGCCGAGAAATTAAAATTGAGTTCTTATTTCAACTATAAGAGCTATTCTGAAGTTTTAGATTGGCAGTTGAAACAAATGGGGCATTCATTGTCCGAAATGCAAGAGAAAGGTGTTATTAAATTCGATCGCAAGCACGAGAATCTTTATCTTGAAGAGGGTGAAGAATATGAATTCGGAACCCCTACAGGAATGATTGAACTCTATTCTACAGATTTAGAAATGGAAGGATTTGATCCCCTGCCAAATTACACCCCTCATCCTGAACCACCAGCAGGTTTCTTCAGGCTCAACTATGGTCGTGCACCGATGCACACTTTTGGCCGTACGGCTAACAATCCAAACCTGAATGAGCTGATGAGCGAAAATAAGCTTTGGGTAAATCCTAAAATTGCCATGGACGCTGGTCTTGTTAATGATCAGGAAGTCTGGCTTGAAAACCAGGATGGCATCAAATCAGAATTTCCTATCAAAGTAAGAGTTACCGAACGTATTGGCATGGATAACGTCTACATGGTTCATGGCTTTGGAAAATCGAATAAAAAACTACAGCGTTCGAACGGACGTGGCATTAGCGATTCTCAACTCGTAACCAACGTAATGATCGACCCTGTAATGGGTGGAACAGGCATGCGTGGAAATTTTGTAAAGTTTGTAACTAACCAGCCAGAAAGGGAGGAGATCTCATGAGATATGCAATGCTAATTGATACGAAAAAATGTGTAGGGTGCAGCGATTGTGTTGTGGCCTGCCAAAATGAAAACCGCGTACCTATAGGTTATTGCCGCGACTGGGTAATTGAACATGCCAAGGGGACTTTCCCTAATGTAAGCATCGAATTACGCTCAGAACGATGTAACCATTGTGAGAACTCACCCTGTGTGCGTTGCTGCCCTACCGGAGCCAGTCATTACGAAGAGGGTGGACTGGTTATGGTTGATAGAAGTGCCTGTATTGGTTGTGGTGCCTGTGTGCAATCCTGTCCATACAATGCTCGTTACTCTCATCCCGATGGATTTGTAGATAAATGTAGTTTCTGTAATCATCGCCTAAAGGAAGGTAAGAACCCTTCATGTGTATCGGTTTGCCCAACTAGCTGTATGTATTTTGGCGATATAGATGATGAACAATCTCAGGTAAGTCAACTTCTTAAAAACCGAACCTGGAAAGTTCTTGCTCCTGAGGTTGGTACAAAACCACAGGTCTATTACTTAAGCTAAACATTTTGAGACTATCATATTTGTAGATTTTCACAATCCTTGAGCTTTAACTTAAGGCATAAAAAATATTCTTATGAATGAAGAAATTTTAATTAGTGGAAGAATGAACCCCCATATAGACCCAACATTGGGCATTTGGGGTTGGGAAATTCCTCTTTACTTATTTTTAGGAGGATTAGCTGCAGGAATTCTATTCTTTGCTTCCCTTTATACCCTATTGGGAAGAGAGAAAGAATTGCCTACTGCCGTAAGAAAAGCGACATTCCTGGTCCCCATTATTTTAATCGTAGGCTTAGGTGTTCTATTTCTAGACTTGAAAAACAAGCTCTATTTCTGGCAACTATATACCACACTCCGTATAGAGTCGCCAATGTCATGGGGTGCCTGGACACTCATGCTCATCACACCACTCTCTATGGCTTGGTGCTTGAGTTATTGGCGCGATCTGATTCCTAACTGGACTTGGCAGGTTAAATACCTCGAATGGATAGAAGAATTTGTACAAAAGTACCGTAAAGCCTTCGCTTGGGTGATGATTATTTCATCTGTCATTTTAGGGATCTATACAGGAATCTTGCTTTCAGCATTCAATGCTCGTCCTCTTTGGAACACCTCCATTTTAGGCCCATTGTTTCTTGTTTCGGGTTTATCAACGGGTGCAGCAACCATCATGTGGCTATCCAAAGAAAAAATGGAACGTACCCTATTCAGCAAAATCGACTTGCTTTTAATTGGTATCGAAGTCTTCTTTATCATCCATCTCTTTATGGGATTTATGGCAAGTAATGCCGCTCAAATAGAAGCAGCACAACTCTTCCTTGGTGGCGCTTATACCCTTCCGTTCTGGGGAGGTGTTGTTCTACTTGGTCTCGTTACACCAGCCATTCTCGAAGTTATGGAACTGCGTGGCAAACACATTCCTGTTGCTTTACCCGCTTTGTTAATCCTATTTGGAGGTTTGGTCTTCCGATTCATCATGGTTGATGCAGGGCAAATCAGTCAGTACTTATATTAGTGGTTTAGGTAATCAGATTTATAAATAGAGTCTGATGTAATCGCAGAAAACCGTCCAATGGATTAACATCCAATGTGACGGTTTTTTTTAACCACCTCCCCCTCTCCCTAAAATTCGGGATCGGGTACTCCTCCTTAAAAAAGGAGGAGAAAGTTTCCTCTATTTTATTTCCACTCCTTTTCAAGGAGAAGTGGATTGCGAAGCAAGACAGATGCTTACTCTTTTAATAAAATGTGATAAACATTAAAATACATACCAGTACAGCAACAACAATAAAGAGTACAGTCAACTTCCTTTGTTCTGCTCGCGATTTCTCTCTGATATCTTTTTTTATCCGCTCCAATTCCTCTTTGGGGACTTTTTTAAAATGTAGAGCTTCAGCATGGTTTTTAGAATGAACATCACCATTATTCGATCTAAACTTTTGTTTATTCGATGGCCTGTTAGCACGATTTTGTCTCATACTTACTATCATATTCAATAAACTACCCGATCCGCCCATACTGCTTGTATTCTTTAACTATCCAATAAATCCTTCTTTAATTTACTATTCCTTATCCAACTCTTTTAACAACCTATCAATTTTAGCTTCGAGCCTTGAGTTTGTTGCACCAACAATATAGATAATACTCACAATATTTACCAAAGGAATACAGGCTAATACTGTCCATAAGACAACATTCTTTCCCCCCCCGCTGCCGCACGATTGCATCGTGTGGCTTTTAATACTTCATAAAGGAACGCGATGTTACCGAAACGACGTGGAGATCAGCGAAGCTAATCGCGCACCAGCAGGACTTCTCCATATTCTTCACTCAATGCTTATTTTTTATTCTTTTCAATCTATTTATCAAGATACTTAGGCCATAGGCAATAAACAGATAGGGTGTAAACATCACGTATCCGAACATGGCTTTTAAAGGCCATCCTATTCCAAGCGAAGAACTTTCAAGGCTTTTAACCCTTTCCTTATTTTCATGAGCGACATGCCCATACCGTTCCACATCAGACCAGGCATCATGATCAAAACCATAGTGCGATAAGAGAATCATTTGCGATTTAGCTGCCCACCAGGCAATAACAAACATTAAGATTCCCAAGAACAATAAACTAAAAAGGATATAGCTCAAGAAATAAGCTTTATTGCCTACTCTTAGTCTTAAGGCCTTTAATAATGGAAAAGGGAAGGCAATTAACAGCCCAAGCTGTAAAAATTTCGATAGTGTAATCAGCGTTTCCAAACTTATTCTTCTTTATCTATTTCTTTTAACAAGCGATCAATTTTAGCTTCGAGTCTTGAGTTTGTTGCACCAACAATATAGATAATACTCACAATATTTACCAAAGGAACACAGGCTAGCACTGTCCATAAGACAACATTCTTTCCCTTTTCTTTTGCAAGCTTAAAAACAGGAATAACAATTACTAGAAATATTAAAATCATTGGCAAAAAAGCTGCCGCTGGATGTACTTGATTCATTATCTTATACTTTATTGATTATTATAATTTCGCCTATTTATTTTATTGGCTCTACGCTGACGCACGATTTTACCAACAAAAAGACTAGTGCGAAGGAATACCTATTGAAACTTATTATTTTTATTACTTACCACACGATATAATCGTGCGGCAGCGGGGGGTAGTTCAACATGAACTCATCGCTGGGTCGTGCCGACCGCTCATAGTTCTATTTATTACGTGCTGGCAGTTTATATTATAGTTTGAACAAAATCAGTAATCGCAGGTATTTTATCATACAAACCCCTAGCTGCAACGGAAGCACTAACAGAACCTAACCAGCCCATAACTTTAGATTTAAGATTTCCTTTGTCTGCAGAGTTCTCAGCAACAATTGATTTTAATTCTTTGATCTGATCCGGTTCTACACCAAATGATTCAAGTTGTTCAATATCTTCCGCTGAAATTGTAATTGTATTTCCAGATTGCTCCACGTTTTGTCCAGCAGCAATATTCATTGGGTTATTACTTCCGTAAATATTATTTGTAATTATGTTTTTCACTTTATCATCATTCTCTTTTGTCATAACATATTCATTTATAAGATTTGGGAACTCATTTTCTAAATCCATTAACGTATCTAGTAGATTTTGCTTAGTTAACTCAACAATCTCTTGATATTGAGCTTTCCCAACCTCTCTAGACCCACTGCGAATAACTCCTCCTTGACCTTCTACTTGAGATTGATACAACTCAGCTAATATTTCAACTTGATGTGGCGACGTTTTTATATATCCTTTAGCATCTTTAAAGATGTTCATTTGCTCTTCTACAATAGAAATTGGCTCAGTGACTATATGGAAATTAATTGTATTTAGAATTTCTTCTTCTGTATTATCTGGCATAATAACAGGAAATCTTTGTGATCTCCCGAAAGGAAATTCGGCATTCAAATATATTGGACACCATATCTTCCTATATTTTGGTAGAAGTGAATCATTAAAATCATACCCTTCTAGCTCTTTCTTAAGCCATTTTTTGAAATTCTTATTTTTGATTTTATTCTCGACAATTTTTGCTCTTGTCAATGCTTGTGACAATTTGATCCTATCAAAAGCGATATCTTCAATTAATTGTTTTATCATTTTGTTTTTTTTTAATGCTTGTGCCCAACGGGCTTGCTATGTGTTTTGCGGGTCATAGTAGCATTTCACTTTCAAATCCGCACTTAGCCAAATCTTTTATTTACCTTAAATTCAAATCTGCTTCAAATCAAAGATTTGGCGGTGTTGCAACGAAGAACTGCGGTTGATTTACCCACTGAACACGCATTACATATAGCTTTTGTTAGCAACAGGTTTTTCTAGTCCAATTTATCAAATAATCTAGTTTTCATACTACCTGCTAATACTGAATATGGATAATTTGTTGAATCTAAATTGTATCCAATAAGCAAGTATCCTTTTACATTTTCCTCTTCTTCAATAAGACACACAATATCATTTATCACCCCGTCTCTGGTTTCTCTATCCGTATCTTTATATGGATAGCCAACAAGTATGTATTTTCTTCTTTCTGGTCCAAAATGCATGAACAGATAATTGTGTTTTTTTTCACATTCATCATTAATGACCATACCCTTTAATTGTTTTAATTTTTTTTCATATTCAATTTGATCTTCTTTTGGCTGATTCAGTAAAATAAATGAGGAAACTAGCCAATTTTTAGAACTCGACTCGATTTTCCTTAAAAGGTCAGACCAATATTCTGTTTTTTGTAAAGTTGGTTTCTTGACTTTAACCTTTCTATGTTTTCCAATAAAATAAGGGTCTAGTTCTTTTGATTTTAAAGTTAAATTTATGTGAAAATTCTCATCAAACTCGGTTTCCCCTATATTAAAACCATTATCTAAATAGAAACCGAATAAATCCATTTCATCACCTTGGAAATTAACATGAGCTTCAAATTCCCTTCTACGTGATAGATAATGTATCTTTTCAGCTTGTGTTGTCAAAATTTCAAAAATGATTTCTAAATCGGTATAGCTTATTGATGGTGCAAGTTCACTTAGTTTATGAGATATAATTTTTGCCGATATAAGTTTCTTTAGATTACAGCCAATAGAACCTAAATTTGAAAGAGTTACCCCTAATGGTACGTAAAATCTAATTTTTGAGCTATCAATATTATTTACCGTCCCTGATGTTGTTTTAAGTTTATGAAGCTCAGGATTCTCTTTTAAGAAATTCTGAAAACGAATTGCTTGCTCGGAAGGATCTACAACTAATTCTTTCATAGTTTTAAAAAGCCGTTCAGGAGCACCTCGTTTGGCAGGAGGTGATACTGTTCCAGATTTACACTCGATAATAATTGCAAACTCTTCAATTAGTACTATTAAATCATTCTCATATAATTTATCATCATCTTTCCGTTTCCATAAGCTACCCTTAAATACCTGTGCTTTTGGGAAAGATTTTCTCATTAAGTTTTCGACCTTCTCTTCCAAATATTTGCCTTTAACTAAAAGATACTGCTTCTTTAATTTTGCATTTTGTGATATTAATAATTCAAGAATATCTAATGACTTATGACTAAACATATGCGGTATTACAGAGTAGTATTTTTCTTCATCTATCTTAATAAACGGTTTTAAATGAACAGGGTTATCTAAAAATATATAATCCTTGTTTTTCACTGATAATTCACCTATACGGTAACTTAGTTTATCTAAAATGTCTGAAATCTCGATTTCTGACATTTTATTTGATAAATGATTAAACACTTCTGTAATGCTGTGAGAATAAACATCAGACAAAAAATAATCTGAATGTGCTAAAAACATAGCCTTAAGATTTTTTACATTTTTGCCTACAAGAGACCAAATTTCTTCTCTTTGAGCTGTATTTGTTTTATCGACATGAGGGAATGCTTCTTCATATTTCGTAAAAACATCATTATGTTTTTTCTGAATTGCAAAATCACGTGTCTTTTTAAGGTGATTATTTAATTTATACTCACTTAATTCTATTACTCCCGATAATAAATCTAATAGATGACTTGGAATAAAACCAATACAATCTTTAAACCCTGTTTCAACAAGATTTGCTAATTCTAAGGTGATTTCATCCATTTGGTGAACATACGCCCAGTTTCTAACTGCTAACGTATGTACCATCATTTCTGTTCTAAGTACTATCGCGCTTATATCCTCCTGACTTGTAGACTTGTTCGCTAATTTAAAATAACTTGCAGCCTGAGATTTATTTAGATTTTTAATAGTTGATTCAAAGCTTGTTATTTTTTCATTTAGTGGTTTTGCTGAGATAACTTTCTCAGTCATCAATGCAACACATTGTAATATCTCTAAATAAAAGGGAGGAAAATCAAGATAACCGTCTATTGCTTCTCTATCAATTCCTTCTTCTTGCTTTCCAAAATAATAAGCACTAAATGAGCAAAGATACAATGAGTCGTACTCCTTAAAATAACCGATTAGATTTGCATATTCTTTTTCATATTCTTCCTTTGATTTATTGCCAATTTCAAGAATTATTTCTAATCGCTTTTCAAAGGGGATATCTTCAGGGTAAGGGTTTTCAAATCGCACGAATTCCTGTTTTACAGCTTCATATGGTTTGTAAACCTTCTTTTTAATCTTCGTACTTTTCTTCTTTTTTTTCCTTTTCCTACTAACAGGCATTTCAGGTTTTTTTTATGTATTGGTGGTTTCCTAAACTTGTTACTAACGGTCTTGCTAAGTTTTGTGGGCGATTAAAACTGTTGTCTTATCAAACCGCCAAATAAGCAAGCCGCATAAATTTGCTTATATTTTTGAACAATCCAATTAAATTGGCTTGCTGGTGTTTATTAATTGAACTAAACTTTCGAACTGCTCATCAACGCCCATGAAATTTAGCTTTTGTTAACTGCTGGTATTTTTACTGTCACTAATAAATATTAAAAATCCAAAAATATATCCAATCCCATAAACCGAATATGCAATATTTATATATTCAAATGGCTGTTGTCCTAAATTATAAATCCATGCCTTGAAGAGTATATTAGCGAATGAGAATAGAAAAACAATTATATGTCCAATTAACATTGATGATGCAAATCTTTTAATTTTCAATAAACTCAGGTCTTTGTTTTTAATAATCATAATTGCCCAAATAATAAATACAATCATCAGGGCAAAAACTATTGCGGATCTAATTATTTCTGGGTAATTAAAACCTAAAAATTGGACAATATCTGTTATGAATTTAATTATTGCCAGTCCTAACATAATAGCTACTGGATTAATAAGTTTAGGTATTTTAATATCCCGAACTTGTAAAAACAATGCTAAATAAAATCCTATTAATGCTAATGGAAATACAAAAGATGAGTGTGATAACAGATATTTGTCAAACCAATACTCCTTAAATCCTAGTGGAATTAATGGTCCAATTATAAAATAGTTTGCTGCTAAGATAATTGTACTTATCAATCCTAAAATTTTATACTGTCTCATGTTTACGGTTTGGTTATACTTGCAGTTAACGGTCTTGCTAAGTTTCGTGGGCAATTTCAAAGAGAAATCTTATCAAAACGCAAATAAGCAAGCCGAATGAATTTGTTTATATTTTGAGCAAACCAATTTTAATTGGCTTGCTGGTGTTTCTTAATTGTACTAAACTTCCAAACTACTTTTAAGCGCCCATGAAATTTAGCTTTTGTTAGGGTTAGTTATTCTCCCTTCAATCCAATCGAGATATATTAAATCTGTTAGCCCAATTTTAAAGTCCTTTGTTACATTTTGATTAGGCAGCAGGTAAAGATTTAGATTCAATAATATTTCAAGCCCAAACTTCTTGCTTTTAGAATCAGAAATCACACAATATTCGAATGTTTCATTCTCTTTAGTTGCAATAGGTTTAGATAGTTTTACTATGAATGATTCGTTTACTTTATCTAAAATAACTTGATCAATGATTGTTCCTTCAAAATTTTCAATCGTGAATTCATTATTCTCTCTAAATCTAGTTAGTCTAAAGTGTTTCCCTTTAAATGAACTCAGTCTTAGAACTTGATAAAAAGCTAAATATAGAATTGGAATAAAGTTAAGTTCTAACTTGTACCCCAAATTATTAATATTAAAAGATTGTCCGATTTTAATATGAAGCAATTGCTTTGAAATAAAGATTGCATTCCAATACTTTACTCCATCAGCGGCTATTAGAAGTTCCGAGAATTCTACAAATTGGATAATAATCCAAAAGAGAATGAAATACTTGAAGAAATTCTTTTTCTGGAAATACAATATTGCTCCAATTAATCCAATAATTGAAGTCAAGATGCTAAGACCTAAACTAAAAGTACTATAGTTGTAATCGACTAAAAGCAAGTCAAGCAATCCAAGTGTTGAGATACATATTATTATCCAAATGAAAATACGTCCTGTAACTTTCTTCATAGTTTTGTTTCTAATTAACCCTAACGGTCTTGCTAAGTTTTCGTGGGCAATTTAAAGAACCATTCTTTCAAACCGAACGAAAGCAAGCCGCGTAAATTTGTTTATATTTTTAAGCAAACCAATTTTAGTAGCTTGCTGGTATTTCTTATTTGAACTAACTCTCGTGCAATTCCCACCGCCCATGAAATTTAGCTTTTGTTGTGTTTAGTTAATTTTTTTTCCAATATTCATACAGATATATTTTTTCTGATATTGGTTCATTATTCTTAATATTAATGATTCGAGTTTTTGTAAGAAGCTGTTTCTTATATGTATATTCAATTCTTTTTAGAGGTCCGGAACCATAATGATCAATTGCATAAGTGAGAAATCCGTTTCTATCATAATTCCATTGCTTCTTCATCGATTTCTTGCCATCCTCTTGACGATATTCTTCTATCTTTTTTCCAGTTGAGTTATAATTCGTAATAAAACTAAACTTCTCCTTACCATTTTTATCAATTACCATTTGTTTAATTTCATTACCCAGAGAATCATATGTGAATATTCTTTTTTGAACACCTCCATTAAAATCACTTTCATATGTTGATTTTGTGTTACCATCATAAATGAATGTATAAATTTTAACTCGATCATCTTTAAAATGGTGATGTGTTCGAGAGATTTCTCTCATTAAACTGTCATATTTCCATGTAATCTCAGTCTTAAGAAAATTATTCTTATAAATCTTTTGTCGAGCTTTATTTCCATTCAAATCATAATCATAAGTTGTTGTACTACTATATTTTGAGGTAATATGCTTTTTCTCAGTTTGTAAATTATTCTTGTTGTATTTGTATTTAATGGTATCAGCCTTTCCATTATTATCTGATCTAATTTCCTTTATTAAGTTACCAAGTGAATCATGAGAATAATTTGTCATACCATCTTTTACTATATTTCCATTTAGATCGTATTGTGTTATATTAACTTGCTCACCTTTAGTCATTAACTTCCCCCGATTATAAGTAAACAAGTATTCATTTTTCACTTTTACTTTATTTAGCGAAGTATCTGCTGATTTTGTCTGTAATTGTATAATATCATCATAATTAATTTTATCCGTTTTTATATCTTTTACAATGGCGTGGGTAATAAAAGGTAAACGCGGGTAATATTTTGAAACAAAAAATAAAATAAGAATCGTTATAGGGTAGATAATCCATTTTCCTTTTCTTAATCCTTTTATTACCAATAGAAGTAGTGAGAGTAATATTACAAATTTCAATATAGCTATGAAATAGAAATGATACTTTATGGTATCAGGCAAAAGTGGATTTGAAAAATAGAATTTTCCTTGCGTCAAATTAAATGTATGTAAAACAATATCTAAGATTAGATAAACGATAACTATTATTCCAATTATCTTAATTGCTTTATTTCGTTTATTCTTTTTCACGATGCTGATAATTAATTGAACACAACGGTCTTGCTAAGTTTCGTGGGCGATTTCAAAGAATAATCTTATCAATGCGCCAAATAAGCAAGCCAAATTAATTTGTTTATATTCTGAACAAACCAATTTAGTTGGCTTGCTGGTGTTTATTAATTGAACTAAACTTTCGAACTGCTCATCAGTGCCCATGAAATTTAGCTTTTGTTAGCAACTGCCTTATTCTTATTTTTGTTGAAAGTTTTTCTCAAATTCAATTATCGAATCTAGTTTCCTAAATGGTCTAATCATCC
>NZ_JBFFKR010000090.1:0-12208 GCF_041555295.1 Ancylomarina sp.
ACCTCTTTGCGATATTCTTTTTCCAATTGATAACCACTGGAATTTCGAACTCCAGTTTCAACAATCACTTCGCTTTTACCCATTAATCGCTTTCGCGGATATATCGTAACAGTATTCTTATCAACTTCTAATCGTATACTTTTTCCAGATTTCAATCGGATTAAACCTTCTAAATCTTGCTCAGAATCTAAAGGATCTGAAAAAAATAAGAGAATACTTTGTTCAGGAGTTTGATAAACATGACTTGAGCTCACTTTAAAATTTCCCAAAGGTGGAATTTCAATTGTTTTCTCACCCTTTTCTTTTACTCCAAGACTTGATCCATTCCATTGACAAACTAATTCCGATCTTTTTTCACCTCGTTTCAAACTATCTATCGTAAATCGATGTACCGTTCCTTTTGCATCGTGCTCCCATTCGATTTTAAGTATAGATCCATTTTGAGTTGCTGATAATACAGACTCTACGTCAGCCTCAGTAGCTATATCTGCTGTTAATATTTTACCTTCCTGCTTTTGAACTTCAAGACTTGAATTTTCATAGGCACTCATGCCATCGAAGCTTACAGATATACTTTGATTTTTGACTTTAAATGTTGATTTGAAAATTTGAAGTTTTTCGGAAACAGTAAGAAGTTTACCAAGATTAAATTCGAATTTATAATCTTGCCCTGATTTTAAATGTTTTGATGGTCTGAACTCAATTGTTTTTTTGTCAAGCCACCATGCTTCCCCCTTTATCGATGGCGAAAAGGAAAACAAATTTCCTTTAACTTTAGTATCCTCAACATCCTCAATCATTGCATCTCTTAGAATTATTTTAATACTGGCGTCTTTCGCAACGATACCATTAGTATATCCAACTATATGAGCTGAAAATGCTGGATCAACTTTAGCGGGCTTCGCAGGTTTCTTATCGTTACACTGCGTAAATACTATTAAGCTTAATAATAGAAGTAGAAATGAGTGAAATCGTTTCATGAAGGATTTTTAGAATTAAGAGGCAATTGTTCTTAAAATGAGTCGAATGGAATATTACATTTAACCAAAGACAAATATAAAAATAATCTTGTATGTAAAATAAAAATAAAGGCCAATTATGATAGTAAAGAATTTACACTAGGATAATACAAAACAAGCACATACTCAATCTATTTGATTACTTTTGTATTCAGAAGCTGCTGGACTTCTGTTTCATCCAGCATTAATATCCAAATTATGGTAGGAAAAAGAAAAAAAGAAGAATCCCGATATAACAAGCAAAGTTTACAACATGAGGTGATGGAAGTTTTTGCAAAGTCACCATCTAAAATATTAAATTATAAACAAATTGCCTCTACCCTTGAAATTAAAGACATGGGCATTAAACGACTAATCGTTTCGATTTTATACGATTTGGTTGCTTTAGATCAACTAAGCGAAATATCGACAGGAAAGTACAAATTGAAAGCAAAAATGGGTACAGTTGAAGGCGTAGTTGATATGACTTCGCGTGGTGCAGCCTATATTGTTTCTGAGGAAACAACCGAAGATATTTTTGTGAGTCCAGCGAATTTAAATAGAGCTTTACATGGCGATCTGGTTAAGGTCTTTTTGTTTGCTCGTAAAAAAAGCAAGCAGCCCGAGGGTGAAGTTGTTGAAATTATAAAGAGAAAAAAAACAAGCTTTGTTGGTGTTGTTCAGGCATCAAAAAACTTTGCATTTTTAATTCCCCTTGGAAGAAATATGCCTCACGATATTTTTATTCCTTTATCGCAACTTAATGGTGCTAAAGGAGGAGACAAGGCTATCGCTCAAATTACAGAATGGCCTAAGAAAGCGAAAAACCCTATTGGAAGAATTACAGATGTACTAGGAAAATCAGGCGATAACGATACGGAGATGCATGCTATTCTTGCAGAGTTCGATTTGCCATACAAATTTCCTGAACATGTTAATGACGCAGCAAAGGAGATTTCTGAGGAAATCACAAAAGAGGAAATTGCCAAGCGACGCGATTTTAGAGATGTCACAACATTTACAATTGACCCAGCCGATGCCAAAGATTTTGATGATGCTTTATCGCTTCGAAAACTTGAGAATGGCAATTGGGAGGTTGGTGTACATATTGCCGATGTAACACACTATGTGCGTCCGGGAAGTATTATTGAACAAGAAGCCTGCGAACGTGCAACATCAGTTTATTTAGTTGATCGCGTGGTGCCGATGTTGCCAGAGCGTTTGTCTAATGGATTGTGTTCGTTGCGTCCTAATGAAGAAAAACTGACTTATTCGGTGGTTTTCGAGATAGATGAGAATGCCGATATCTATAGTACTTGGATTGGTAGAACAATTATTAATTCTGATCGTCGATTTACTTACGAGGAAGCTCAACAGGTGATTGAAACCGAAGAGGGAGATTATAAGGAAGAGATTCTATGTCTGGATAAATTAGCGAAGAAATTTAGAGCCAGACGATTTAAGGAAGGTGCTATTGATTTTGATCGATATGAGGTGAAATTCGATATCGATGAAAATGGAAAACCTCTGAGTGTCTACTTTAAGGAATCGAAGGATTCAAATAAGTTGATTGAGGAGTTTATGCTTTTGGCAAATAGAAAAGTTGCAGAATCAGTTGGACGTGTGCCAAAAGGGAAGTCAGCTAAAACTTTTGTTTACAGAACGCACGACCAGCCTAACACTCAAAAGTTAGAGACCTTTAATAACTTTATTCATAAGTTTGGTTTTGGTATTAAGACAGCTTCACCTTCTGCTATTTCAAAATCAATGAATGAGCTTTTGCATAATGTAAAAGGTAATGCAATCCAAAATTTGGTTGAAACATTGGCTATTCGATCGATGGCGAAAGCCGTGTATACAACAAATAATGTAGGCCACTATGGCTTGCATTTCGATCACTATTCGCATTTTACATCACCAATTCGTCGTTATCCGGATATGATGGTTCATCGTTTGTTAAATCAATACGAGAATCATGGCAAATCGGCAAATCAAGATAAGACTGAAGCTCAGTGTAAACATTGTAGCGATATGGAGCAACGTGCCTCGCAGGCAGAGCGATCTTCAATAAAATACAAACAAGTCGAGTTTATGGTCGATAATGTAGGTGAAGAATTTGAAGGTGTTATTTCAGGTGTTACCGAATGGGGATTTTATGTGGAGTTGAACGATAATAAGTGTGAAGGAATGGTTTCTATTCGTGAACTCGAAGATGACTATTATGAGTTTGACGAAGAGAATTACTGTATTGTTGGACGTCATCACCGTAAGATTTATCAATTGGGTGACGATGTGAAGATTTTGGTTACTAAAGCTAATTTATCTGCCAAGCAATTGGACTTTGTTTTGGCCTAGTTCGTATAAGGTACAGATATAAAGAAGGCTCCAAGCAATATTGCTTGGAGCCTTTTTCGTATAAGTTTATTGTTTAAATAAGGTTTGGAATACTTGTCCTACTTTACTTACAAAGTGAATTTTGATTTTGAATTTTGAGGTGTCGAGACCTTTCGAGTTATTCTTTGGAATAAAGATATGCTTGAACCCAAGTTTTTCAGCCTCACTAATTCGTTGATCAATTCGATTGACCGATCGTATCTCACTTGAGAGTCCGATTTCACCAGCAAAGCAAACCTCCTTGGGAAGTGAGATATCCATGCTTGATGAAAGAACAGCAATAATCACAGCCAAATCGATAGCAGGATCACTAACTTTGATTCCACCCGCAATATTTAAGAAAACATCCTTGGTTCCAATACGGAATCCAGCGCGCTTTTCAAGAACAGCAAGTAACATGTTTAGGCGTCGTAAATCAAAACCTGTTGACGAGCGTTGTGGCGTACCATAAGCAGCTGTGCTAACCAAAGCCTGCACTTCTATTAAAAAAGGACGCATGCCTTCCATAGAGGCTGATATTGCCACTCCACTTAAACTCTCATTATTTGATGAAAGTAATAGCTCAGAAGGGTTATCAACTTCTCTCAGACCATCGCTTCGCATTTCATATATCCCCATTTCCGAAGTAGATCCAAATCGGTTCTTTGTTGCACGAAGAATACGATACATATGATTCTGGTCGCCTTCAAACTGTAAAACCGTGTCAACAATGTGCTCTAGAATTTTTGGACCTGCTAAACTACCTTCCTTGGTAATATGACCAATTAATAGAACAGCAACTGAGGATTCTTTGGCAAAATGTAAAAGTTGAGCTGTGCATTCTCTAATCTGTGAAACAGATCCAGGAGCAGAGTCTACAGATTGAGTTCCCAAAGTTTGAATGGAATCTATGACTAAGACATCAGGATTAGTATTTTTAATGTGAGCGAAAATATTTTCCATTGAAGTCTCACTCACAATCAGACATCTGTCATTATCTGAATTTAGTCGATTCCCTCGCAGTTTAATCTGCTGTGCACTTTCCTCTCCCGAAATATATAGCGTAGTGTAATTCTTAAGATTCAAGGCTATTTGTAGTGCTAAAGTCGATTTACCAATACCTGGTTCTCCACCAATCAGAACCATCGATCCTGGAACCAAACCACCACCCAATACTCGATTCAACTCCCCATTTTGTGTATCGTAACGTGTTTCTTCTGAGGTTACAATTTCGGATATTTTCTGTGGTTTATTAGGCGTTTTCCCATTGCTTCCAATGGTTTGTTTGTTGTTGGTTTTTACAATCACCTCTTCGACGAAGGTATTCCATTCGTCACACGATGGACATTTTCCAACCCATTTGGGTGATTCAACACCACAGTTCTGACAGAAAAAAGCAGTTTTTGTTTTTGGAGGCATAGTTTGTAAAGGTTAAAGAAGAAAAGGGGAAAAAAGGTTAAAGTTTTAAGGATAAAGTAAACAAAGTGTATAGAATGTGGATTTCACCAATCCTCATTTATAAATCTAATATCTTAAATTGATTAGTGGGTGTTGATAATTTTATTGATGATACCAGTTGAAGAAAATCCTTCGATAAAATCTAAAGTAATAATCTCACCTCCCTTTGCTTTTACAATATCGTAGCCCACAATATCTTCAGCATTGTAATCGCTGCCTTTTACCAAAATATCAGGCTGAACGAATTTTATTAAATCGTATGGTGTTTCTTCGTCGAAAAACACAACCATGTCGATAAAACCCAATGAAGCGAGTAATAGTGCCCGAGAATATTCATCATTTATTGGGCGGTTTGGACCTTTTAATCGTTGCACAGAAGCATCTGTATTTAAACCCATCACTAGCTTGTGCCCTAAGTTTGAAGCTTCGGCTAAATACTCCAGGTGACCACGATGTACAATATCGAAACAGCCATTGGTAAAGACAATCGTCTCTTCTTTAAAGCGCCAGGTTTGCAGTGTAGCAAAGGCTGATTCTTTATCGGTAAATATTTTATTTTTAATGATTTCGAGTTTCGTCATGTTCTCATTTATGAAGAATGAACGCTAGGGTTCATGTTAAATTAAAAAAATCCAGGGGAAGTTAATCATTCTCGATATGGCTACCAAAGAAAAAAGGCTGCTCTAAACGAACAGCCTTGCGTGTATCTTAAATTGATTTTTTAGATCAATTTGTTTGTTTCAGTATCGGGGAAAACCAAACTAGGTTCCCAGGTTTTAGCTTCCTCAAATTCCATTAAGGCGTAGGAAATGATAATAACCACATCGCCAACAGCACACTTACGAGCAGCAGGACCATTTAAACAAATTGTACCAGAACCTCTTTCACCTCTAATAATGTAGGTTTCCAGACGTTCACCATTGTTAACGTTAACAATCTGCACTTTTTCGTTTTCAATAAGGTTGGCCGCATCCATTAAATCTTCGTCAATGGTTACCGATCCAACGTATTGCAGATTCGCACTGGTTACTGATGCTTTGTGAATCTTCGATTTGCAAACTTCAATATACATGTCGCTTAAAACTAAATATTATAAAGAAATATTATCTATCAATCTAACTTTTCCTACTTGAACAGTGATACAGGCAATTCGATTGTTCGAATCTTCCCATTTTTCAATCGATTTAAGACTTGTATCATCTACTATTTCAAAGTATTCAACTTCTAGATAAGCATTATTATTAATCTCGGTAATAACCCAGTCTTTTAATTGGGATACGCTAAAATCGGGGACTAAGTTACAAGCTTTAAATAAAGTTTCAGATATTTTTACAGCATTTTTTCGCTCCACCTCTGAAAGAAGCCTGTTTCTGGAACTCATTGCTAATCCGTCTAACTCTCTAATAATGGGACATGGTACTATATTTATGTCTAGTTCAAGGTCTCTCGTCATCTGCTTAATAACAGCAACTTGTTGGAAATCTTTTTTGCCAAAATAGGCATTATTAGGACTAATATAATCAAATAATTTGCTCACAACTTGAGCAACTCCATTAAAATGACCTGGTCGATTCTTACCTTCCATGACCTTTTCAAGATCACCAAAGTCAAAAACACGTGAATCTGCTTCTGGATAAACCTCCTCAACTTCAGGGATAAAAATTAAATCGGGCTGAAATCTAGATAATAATTCAAGATCCTGATCCAGAATCCTGGGATAAGTCTTTAAATCATTAGGATTATTAAACTGAGTTGGATTTACGAATATGCTAACAACTGTTATATCGTTTTCCTTTTTTGATTGTTCAACTAATGAAAGGTGCCCTTCATGTAGAGCTCCCATAGTAGGCACAAAACCAATACGTTTACCATCGGCCTTGTATTTGCTAATGATTGATCGTGTTTCAGTAATTAATTTAACTATTTGCATCATTATAATTTATCTTGCCTTGTTGAGGCAATATGTAAGGGCTATGAGCTGTTTGGATTTTAAGAATACAAGCAGTTTATAATAGTTTGTTATTATTCTAATTATTAGATAGTCGTGTCATTATCTATTCAAATACTATTAAAAAGTATCGAATGAAATAAAGTGCAAATAAATAAAATTAATAAATACGAAATTCACTAATCGGTCATTTAATTGTACACTAGGCGTTTTAGATCTGCTTAAGTAGAAGTATTACAAATTATTTTCTTAATTTTGCACGGATAATCTGTATTACAACATAAGCGATCACATGGAAAAGACTAAAGTACTTTTTGTATCACAAGAAATAATGCCTTATTTACCTGAGTCTGAAATGTCTAAAGTGGGAAGATATTTACCACAAGGAATTCAAGAGAAGGGAAAAGAAATCAGAACATTCATGCCACGATACGGTTGTATCAACGAAAGAAGAAATCAGCTACACGAAGTGATTCGTTTATCAGGTATGAATCTTATTATTGACGATACCGATCACCCATTGATTATCAAAGTTGCTTCCATACAGGCTGCAAGAATGCAGGTTTACTTTATTGATAACGACGATTATTTTCACCGCAAGAAAGTATTATTAGAAGATGATGGGCAAGCTTTTGCTGATAATGACGAAAGAGCTATCTTTTTTGCTCGTGGAGTACTAGAGACGGTTAAGAAATTACGTTGGGCTCCAGATGTCGTGCATTGTCAAGGTTGGTTCACTGGACTTTTACCTTTATACCTTAAGAAAGCATTTAACGAAGATCCGTTATTCACTGAGACTAAAATTGTATTTTCGATGTACGATGATGAGTTTCCAACAACATTCAATACGGATTTTGCTGAAAAGTCATTGATTGAAGGTATTACTTCAGATGATGTGAAAATTCTTGAAAATGCTGATTATTTGGCAATAAATAAATTGGCTATTGATTGGTCTGATGCTCTTATTATGGGAAGTCCGTCTATTAATGAGGATTTACTTTCATATGCTAAAGCTTCAGGAAAAACTTTTATGGAATATAAGAATGCTGATGAGTATATTCAAGCATATTCTGATTTATACGATAGCTTGGTTAGCGAATAGATAACCAGTTAAAAAAATATAAATGGTGAGTTTAAAACGTTTGTTTTTTACTCACCTTTTTTTATTGCTATTATTTTTTTGTTTGTATAGAATGCTTCGAGTATATTTGAATGAAATTATGATTATTTGCTGACGCAAAGGATTCTTTATTCCTTTTTGTTTCAGATTAGTTGATAAAAGAAATGGGGACTTTAGTCCTAAAATTGGAACCTTAAAAAATATTTTGCTATGTGTGGAATAGTTGGATATATTGGAAAAAGGGATGCCTATCCTATTCTAATAAATGGATTAAAAAGACTTGAGTATAGAGGTTACGATTCAGCAGGAATTGCTTTACGTACTGACAAGACTCGTGTTTTTAAGTGTAAAGGCAAAGTGCAAGATTTAGAGAATCATGTATCGGGTCTTGATATTTCAGGTCATATAGGAATTGGTCACACACGTTGGGCTACGCATGGTGAGCCAAATGATGTAAATGCCCATCCTCACTGTTCAATGAATAATAAGTTTACGATTATTCACAATGGTATTATTGAAAATTACTCTCCATTAAGAGATAAACTTATTCGCAGAGGTTATGAATTCTCAAGTGATACAGATACAGAAGTATTAGCAAACCTTATTGAGTATATCTATCTGAAAGGAAATGTAACTGCTGAAATGGCTGTACGTTTAGCTCTTTCTAAAGTAATAGGAGCATATGGCTTAGTTGTTATTTGTGAAGATGAACCTAATCAATTGGTAGCTGCACGTAAAGGTAGTCCTCTTGTGATTGGTGTAGGAAAAGATGAATACTTTTTAGCATCTGATGCGACTCCAATTATTGAGTATACTCAGAGTGTTATTTACTTAAATGATGATGATGTTGCTATCATCAGTCGTGATGAATTGACTTTAAAAACGATTCACAACGATAAGTTAATTCCACATATCCAGGAGTTGGATTTAGATATTGAGCAAATCGAGAAGAATGGTTACGAGCATTTCATGTTAAAGGAAATTTTCGAACAAACTCAATCGATTAAAGATACATTCCGTGGTCGAGTTGTACCTGCATCTAAAGAAATTTTCTTAGGAGGTATTAGCGAAGTCATTCCTAAGCTAGTTGAAGCACGACGAATTCTTATAATTGGTTGTGGTACTTCCTGGCATGCAGGAATGGTTGGAGAATACTTATTCGAAGAATTTGCAAGAGTTCCTGTTGAAGTTGAATATGCTTCGGAGTTCCGTTATAGAAATCCTGTCATTTATAAGGATGATATTGTTTTGGCAATTAGCCAGAGTGGTGAAACGGCAGATACATTAGCTGCCATTAACCTTGCTAAGCAAGCTGGAGCAACTGTATTAGGTATTTGTAATGTAGTTGGTTCTAGTATCCCTAGAAATACAGATGCTGGTATTTATACCCATGCTGGACCAGAAATTGGTGTCGCATCGACTAAAGCATTTACTGCTCAGGTAACTGTGCTTACGATGATGGCCATGTTAGTGGGTTACAGAAAAGGAACGCTTTCGAAGGTAGAATATGAGAAACATATTGACGAGCTATCTTGTTTACCTGAAAAGATCCAAAGCATTTTGGATAAGAGTGAGGCGATAAAAGAACTTTCGGCTAAATATGTAGACTCAACTAATGCTTTATATTTAGGACGAGGTTATCTTTTCCCAGTAGCACTGGAAGGTGCGCTTAAGTTGAAAGAGATTTCTTATATTCATGCTGAAGGGTATCCAGCAGCTGAAATGAAACACGGACCTATTGCACTAATTGATGAGCAAATGCCTGTTTTTGTTGCAGCTACTAAGGATAAGTCTTATGAGAAAATTGTAAGTAATATTCAAGAAGTAAAAGCTCGAAAAGGGCATGTAATTGCAATTGTTACCGAAGGAGATACTATAATTAAAGGAATGGCCGATCATGTGATTGAAATTCCAGAAACTCTTGATGCTTTAGCTCCTCTATTAACTGTTATTCCATTCCAATTGATTTCATATTATATCGCTGTTTTAAGAGGATGTAATGTTGATCAACCAAGAAATTTGGCTAAATCAGTTACTGTAGAATAATATAATTAGATACAGATGTATTTAAAGCGATACTGAAAAGTGTCGCTTTTTTTATTGGTAGACTTTCAATTCTCTCTTCAAATAGCCAAACATTTTCTTTATCTTGGGTTTCGATCTCTAAGCATAAGCGTTAATATGGATAAAAAGATTAAAATTGTTATCAGTGACTTGGATGGCACTCTTTTACCTGCACAAGGAGAAGTGAGTGATTGTGATATTAAAACTCTGGATAAACTTAAAGAAGATAAAATAGTTAGAGTTATTGCTACAGGTCGAAATCTCTACTCGGCCTTATCAGTCTTGTCTGATGACTTTCCCATTGATTATTTAATATTTGCTTCAGGAGCAGGCATCTTTGACTGGAAGAAGAGGGAGCTTATTTTTTCCCAACATCTTGATTCAGATATCGTATTTAAGCTTTCTTCCGAATTGATTAAACAGGAAACTGATTTCATGATTTTGGACACTATTCCCAATAATCATCAATTTGCATATTATAGATCTGGGAAATCGAATCCCGATTTTGATAGACGATTAAGTTTGTACAAACCATTTGCAAGTCCTATTGGTAATGCTGAGGATACCAGGCGAGATGCTTGCCAATTATTGGTTATTCTCTCTAATTGTGTTTATGGATTCAACGAATTAAAGGCAAAATTCGAGAACGTGAAAATCATCAGAGCGACTTCTCCATTGGATCACGAATCGATTTGGATGGAGATATTCCCCTTACATATTTCAAAAGCTTATGGCGCAGAATGGCTTTGTCAGCATCTAACTATCGATTCTAAGCTATCTATGGTGATAGGGAATGATTATAATGACCTTGACCTTTTGGAGTGGGGACAATACCCTTTTGTTGTATCAAATGCGCCTAAAGAATTAAAAGATGCCTACAAGAATACTAGGAGTGTTGATGAGAGTGGCTTCTCAATAGCAATAGAGAAAGTTCTGAATTCAGATCCGGAAGAAAATTCAGGCATAAAAAAAGCCACCCGAAGGTAGCTTTCTTTACTGAAATTGAGACTTCTTTAGAAGTTGTATGTAATACCAATGCTTGGTATAAAAGCTGTATTTTGATATTCACCACCGAAATAAACTGGATTACCTGAACCATCTACTCCGATTGCAGTATTTGTATCTTGAGCTTTTCTTTTCTCACCTTTTGAGTAAATGAAAGCAGCATCAATACTAAATTTCTCATTTAGTAAATAAGAGAAACCACCAGTGATTCCAATTTTATCAGCACCAGGTGTTTCAGGAGCATAATACTTATCGTTAGTTGGTGTTTCATCATAATAGAAACCCGCACGTAAATCTAATTTTTCATTAGCTGAGTATTGAGCTCCAATTCTATATGTCATAGAATTATCCCATTCTCTTTTGTTTGATGAGTTCAAAGCTGAAGTAGGCTCAGATGATACAAAATCTAAATTTTTGTAAACAGACCACTCAACGAAATTTACATCAGCCGAAACCAACCATTTTTCATCAATTTGATAAGCAAAACCAACATTTAAGCTAGCAGGTAATGGAAGAGTTGCAGTAAAACTACCATCTTTTACACCTAGGGCATTATATCCAGCAACTAAAGCGGGAGGCACTGTTGATGGGAAAGAAAAAGTTCCTTCACCTTCGCTATCATCCAATTCAATATCAACCTTTGAACGGTAAGAAATACCAACGTTTAATTTTTCTGTAGGTTGAAGGAAAACACCTAAGTTGTAACCATACTTAATAGTGTTACCACTAAGCTCAGCACCACCATCAGTAATATATGATCCATCAGCAGGATTCATAATAGGAAATGCTTTGTTTAATTTAAAATCACCATAAACAATGTTCAAACCTGCTCCAACAGACATCCAGTCGTTTACTTTATATGAAACAGTTGGCTGAATGTAAATTGATTTCATTGTAATCTCCTGAATCAAATATTTACCTGCCCAAGTGTCTCCCCAGATGTTAGAGCTACCAAATGGTGTGTAAACAGCTAAACCAATAGCAAGTTTATCAGTCAATTTTGCTGAACCGTATAGATAGAACGGAGTTGCGATTGGGTTATCAGTTTCTGTATTTAATGAAGAGTTTGTAGGATGTGTGTATTCAGTGTTCGACCATACCAAACTACCACCCATAGATAAAGAGTACTTTGCATCTAGAGTTGCAAGTGCACCAGGGTTAAATTGCATACTGCTGGCATCCCAATTGATGGCCACACCAACGTGTCCCATACCAGTTTGTTTTGCGCCTTGAACGTTTACG
>NZ_JBFFKR010000091.1:0-12195 GCF_041555295.1 Ancylomarina sp.
AAAAATGGCTACAAGATCAGCATTTGATTAAAAAACAAAAAAAGGCTGCTTAGGATTAATGAATTTAAACAGTCAAAATCAATCACTAAAAGGAAGATTAAAAAATAGAATAAAACTCTAGGATATCAGGGGTCAAAACACTACCTATAAGCAAATTTTATTTAAGTTATTGCGAAATGATGTTGTTCAAAAAATCTTTATGTTCTAGATATTCTATAGCAGGGTCCTGATACTTTTTATCTGATTGAATTATATGGCTTAAAAACCATGTTTTCATAAAAACAGTCGTCTTTTCAAATAGTAGAGGATTTTTGTAGTTTAATTCTTGTTTTAAATTGTCTACTTTTTGAATAAAGAATTTGTGTTGGGCAATATGATTCTTAATATCCTTATAGTCAAACTCTCGCAACATTTCTTCTTCGTATTTAAAATGGTCTTTTAAATAATCTTCAAGTTTTTCTATTACGCAAGCTAACTGTATTTGATCTTGCATGTCAACCTGCTTAATTTCTTTATCCCAGATTTCAAAAAAAACTTTATGTTGTTGGTCAATTTGGTCAATATTTAATAAATATTTATCTGTCCAGTTGTTCTCCATAATAAAATAACTATTTAGTATTATCAAAGGCAGTCCTTGTCATTTTACCCCAACCTTTTTTATTGCCTTTAATAAAAAAGGTATAATTGCCTACAAGCGAAAAATAAACATTTAAAGGGTGATAAATAACAATTTCAGCTAAAGAAATTAAGATTATCGAAAACAAAAATTTATATCCTTTATACCTGTTAAAAAAGAGCGTTTCGTAGAATACAGCAAAAGCAGAGAAAAATAAGGAAAACGAGAATATAAAAACAGTAAGGATTAAAAAAATCTCTACATTAATTCTTGCAAAAATGAGAATTAATACAAAATAGATTAATCCAATTGTTTCAATAATAGGAGCAAGCCATTCGAAAAGGACCCAATAGGGAAAACTAATCAGACCCATCTTACCGTATTTCGGATTAAAAAACATGTTTTTATGCTTTAAAACCGTGTCTATCGAGCCTCTTGTCCATCGATTGCGTTGATTTTTAAGAATGTTAAAGTTTGAAGGAACTTCTGTCCAGCAAAGTGGATCGGGTATAAAGGCAACCTTGTATTTTTGTTTTAATACGGTGTGCATATATTTCCTTAAGCGCACAACAAGTTCAAAATCTTCTCCAACACATGTTTTATCGTAGCCGCCAACTTTTAAAGTAAGTTTACGATCGAATAAACCGAATGCACCCGAAATGATTAATAAGCCGTTTATCCGACTCCATGCCATTCTGCCAAGCGTAAAGGCTCTAAAATATTCGAGTACCTGGAATTTTGCCCATATATTCTTAGGATAATTTACTTCTACAACCCTGCCATCAGTAATTTTACACGAATTAGCAACCCTAACGACACCTCCTGCTGCTATTACTTTTGTACTACCACCTTTTTCTATAAAAGGTTTTACCATTCGTAAAATAGCGTCATGCTCAATAATGCAATCAACATCAATAGCCAAAAATAATTCGGAACGCGACATATTAATTCCAACATTTAAAGCATCGGCCTTTCCTCCATTTTCTTTATCGACAAAGATTAAATTAGAATAAGCAACCTCTGTTGATTTGTATATCCCTCGTACCTCAGCGGTATTTATTGTATTACTAAAAGCATAATCGACTTTAACCAAACTATAATAATCAATAACTTTTTGCAGGCTATTGTCTGTACTACCATCGTTAACAACTATAAGTTCGACTTTAGGGTATTCAAGAGATAACAAGCTTCTTATGTTATCAATAATTGAAGCTTCTTCGTTGTACGCTGGTGCAATAATCGAGATGGATGGTAAAACTTTAAATTCCTTGATGGTATCAAAGCGAAAATATTTTGTCTTTCTAATATAAAATGATAAATCTAAAGTTGATAAAACAGCGATAAATATATAGCTTAAAAATAATAGCGAACTATATACAAAAAAGAAGGAATTAAATATAGTGTACAATGAATTCATATCTATTAAAATTATTTATGTGTATACATACAAGCCGTTTCTTCATAGGCCATTCTAATTTCATCATTTTCAGAGTTTACAAAATTTTCAAGTAAATCAAAATCATTCTGAAAAATTATCTTCATTGCCTCAATTTTCACAATAAGAGTTTGATGCTCCATAATACTTGCAAGAAAGTTGAAAAACCTTTTACTCATAACATGATGCGATTTTTCAAGTATATTCAATTTAATATCATCCTGTTCATTTTCGAATCGGTCTATTATAAGATCTACACAATCATCATCAGGAACAAGTGTTAGTAGAGCATCCCAAGCTAAGTTGTTAATTAAATTATCGGAACTTCCAATATGCTCCAGTATAAGAACTAAATTCCTCTTGTTCTTTCTATATCTATATTTGGCAAGCATAAGGCCTATAACTATTTTTTGTTCATTAGCTGAAGAAAGCAATGCCCTATAGTTAATATCCATTTTTTTGTTTTTTATTACTTCATTAACAATAATGTTAATATCTAGTATTGATAGTTTATGCTTTTCGCCAATAAAATTCAAAAGATGCTCATCTTTTTCCATTAACCTTATAAGGGCAGCATATGCCTCTGTTCTAAGAGCAAAGTTTTTACTTTTACCACATATAATTATTTGTTCATCGCAGGTATGAATTTGCAAATAAGAAAGCATTCTCATTGCTAATATTCTATCATCAAAATTATTATTGAAAATTAAGGATTCAAGCTTTCTTAGTATGTTTAAATCATTTATTAAAAGTTTAAAGTCTACACTTAAATCTTTTGTAAGGTTTTCCTGAATTCTAAGATAAGACTCAAATAAAGCCAGTATTTGTTTTCTTGTTTTTATAAAAGGCTTAATCTTAAGAAGAAAGTTTTTCCGATGATTTTCATCTTTATACAAATCTATTATAAAATAAGATGTAAGAACATAAGCGAAAAATCGATAATACCTATCTCTAATATTTAAACTTTGACTTCTTTTTATATTAAAATAATGACTTAAGCTGATAAATATGAATGCACTTATAAGTGAAAATACGATGAAATATAAAACAAGATATAGCCAAAAAGGCATGTTTTCAACATACTCATATAATGGATTAGTAAAGTTAATACTTAAGATCCTTGATTCTGAATGGTAAAATACATAAATACAAACAGCAATAGCAGTGATTATGCTTAACAAAATCAGCTTTTTTACTAAAATTCTTATATGTTTATAAATTAAATACTTCATATTAAAATTTACGCTTTAATAATATTTCAAATCTTAACCTGTTTCTGAATCTTTTGGTTACATATTCCTCATAAGAATATGATGCAGATAATTTTATTTCGCCATATTTGAAAACGGCCGTATTCTTTTCAATCTTTACGCGATAATTTGTTAGTGTAAAAACCTCAGGTGATCCCACTATCAAGTATTTTTCGTCAGGTGAGTTACCATAAGTTAATTCCAGTCCCCAATAATTTGTTGGATTCACGCCATGGTATCTGGTATTAAAAACTGTAGTTAATGAATTTTTTGTTTCATTAAATGCATAAAAGGGTCTAAACGAAAACCAAAAATTATTATGATACTTGCTTAAATGCCCGGTAAGCATAACTGTATTTGAATTCTTTGAATAAAAATAACGTCCACCCAAACTCGATTCAAATGATTTCAGAAAGGGAATATAATACTCAATTCCTGCTTTGTTGAGTGGAAATAATTCTTTATTGATGCCCAATCCATAATTTGAGTATAAATAATGTCCATTTTTAAATGAATAATAATAATCTACTTCAATCTGGAAATCGTTTTTATCAAATCTATTGGTAAAATTTAATCGTGGAATTATTGTATGTCGATTTATCTTAAAGGCGTAATCAATGTAAGATAAATGTTGTGGTTTGATATTGTTTTTATCAAGAAAATCAATCGAATAGTAAATGCTTATAGCTCTATTTTTATGACGCATCAGTATTTCATTATAAAGTGCTTTTAGGTCAATAGAATCTAAGTATATCTTATGATTTTCAATTAAATTAATACCTTCACTATATTCAGCTAAAGCCTTATAAGCAATTGCCTTTTTTAAAACAAGATTGTAGTTGTTTGGGTAATTATTTTGTTTTGCAAGCTCTGTTATTTCAATTAGCTTCTGGTGATTTTTAGACCAAAGTAAAACATTTAACCAAGTGTCGTATAGTTCTTTATTAGATTGATTTAGCAAATATGCTTTTTCAATGTGAACTAATGCTGCATCATAATCCCCTTTCCAAGCATTCACATTAGCACTAAAGACCATTACATCGTATCGGTCTGGAAACATTTCTAAAACAACTGCAGCATCATTAAGCGCTTTGTCGTATTTACCTGCTTGTGCATTTATAATTGCCGAATTAAATATCGAATCAGTATTAACTTGTCCGGTTAATTGAAGTGCTGATATTATAAAAATAATATTTACTATTATTTTTTTCATATTAAGTTTGGTTAGTTAGATTCGTTGAAGAAGGGAACAATGATTTCTCAATAACTTTACCCACTTCATCAGGATTATATGGTTTATAAAAAAAATAGTTTGCGCCGGATAAAATAGCATTCCTTTCGCCATCATATTCTTCAACTCCAAAATATATAAAAGGGCAAACAATTTTCTGTTTAAGTCGCAAAAACGAAATGAGTTCAAAGCTTGATGCGCCAATAATTGGGTCATCAATAATCATTAAATTAATAGCATCGTTATCAGTTATGGTTTTAGCTTCAGAAAACAAACTATAAACAATGATTTTGTGTTTTTTATTAGATTTATCTAAAATACGCTTTATAATCTCGACAAAAACGAGATCCATTGAGTATACTATTATTTTGAACGTTTCATTCATTCGTATTACTTTAAATTCTGGTAATAATTATCCAATATTTTATTAGGTAAGGTCTATAATATTTCCAAAAAAAAATGTCTTTGTTCGTTTGCACTTGACTATTATGGTAAGCATTGATGCAAAAAAACCTCGTTCGCTTAAACGAGGTTTTTTGTGAATTTCATTTTGCTCAATTGATGATTATTTTTTTACTAATTAGATTTTTGCTTGTTTGGATATTAAGCAAGTAAACTCCTTTCGGAAAAGAATGAACATCAATAACATGCTGTAAGTTAGTTATTTGTTTCTGGTAGATTATCGAACCTTTTAGATTGATCATTCGTATTTGTGTCCGCTTATTATCAGGTAAATTTATTCGTAAAAATTTACTTGCTGGATTGGGATAAATAGTAACAACTAAGTCTTCTTCCATAAAATCATCAATACCGGTAATTTGTGCAACATTAATTGTCACTTTTGTCTTAATTGAGTGTCCACGATCATCGAAAGCACGATAGGTGAAAAAATCTACACCACTGAAACCCGTATCTGGAATATATTCAAACGATCCATCATCCGAAAGGAAAACAAAGCCATTTTCGCAGAATTCCGATAACTCTGAATAGAATGTATTACCATCAAAATCAAAATCATTAGATAAGAGTCCATTTTCAGCATCAACGACAAGATTTTCTCCTTGATTTGTAGAATAGCTATCAGTATATGCTATTGGTTCGTTATTAAATTCAACCAAACCGTCTTTTACAACATAGTAAGATTTCTTTTTTACTTCGACATAATTAGTTGGCATTCCCCAACTCCAAATAAATCGATTACTTCCTTCTTGTAGAACATCATTATGAAGAATACTCAAAGCGATACCATCGGAAAGGGCTTCCTCAGTTTCAGGAGTGGCTCGATCATCATTCATTACTTTTGCATTAGCTGGGTCAGTAACCTGTAATAATGACCATGGAAGATGAATATCAATGGAATTATTTGAAATAACGACAGCATCCAAACTTGAATGAGGTAATTCTGTTCTTCGGGTTTTTAAATTTCCTACATATTGTATTTCATGATTTTGGTCATTATTCTTCCAACGAACAAGGTTCCATGGGGCTCCATCAGTTGCAATAGAATGATAAAGCTGTTCGGCTTCTGAAACACCATGCCATAAACCAAATAAATCATAAGCCTGTGTTACAAATAATTCTGCTGAATAGTTGGTGATACGCAAGGCAAATTCCGCTCTGTTGGTAATCGCAGTTCCCGAAGGCAGTAGCGATTCGCCCAAACTAGAATCGTAGGTGTCAATTGCCACCCAAATGGTATCAATGTTCGAAAGCTCTTTTTCAAGCATCAAGCGAATGTTAAAAAAGTCATAGTCTGCAGCTGCAAAAACTTTTTTGATGGGTTTATCACTACCAAAATCTTCTAACTCAGTGTAAATGGTTTCTGATGGTCGGAATGCGATTAAACCAAAGTTCTGTTCAGCAGCGGTAATATTGTGCCAAAGTATTCTTGCTTCAGGATTGAAATCAAAAGGATCCGTAAGCCAGGTTCGTTTGAACCACTCATCTATCCAAGAAAATTGTATTCCTCCTGCACAGCCAGCTTCCTCAATATTATCAAGTAATCGTAGGAATTCGAGTCCTTGTTCAATTTCGGAAGAACCACCATGGTTCATTCCATTGGATGAATAATGAGCAATCCCCCAACTTGAAGGAGTACCAACTTCGGCAATAAGAACCGGGATATCTTTGTAATAATTCTTAAGATCGCTGATATAGCCCAGATAACTGTTCTCACCTAGCGGATCGTAGTATTGTTTATAATTTGGATCTTCGCTTATAAAATCGGGATAATATGGGTAAGCATGAAAGCTGGCAAAATATCCAGCTGGTGCTCCATCAAAGTTTAAATTGGATAAATCTAGAGTTTCTTTGTCTTCATCAGTTCCAGTTTCCGTTGGATGTGATAAGGGATCCAAAGTAGGCCAACTGGAAATACTAACAGGACGCTCAGTATTATAGGCGTTACGTTCATAAATAACTAAATTGTCTAAATGCGTTGTAGCCCAAACTTCGGATGGCGAACCACTTGCTAACTTAAATACAGTGCCAGAAAAGGAAGTCTGGTCGGCATGTTGATTATTTGTTTCTTCAATTTCAGAAGGATGAATTTCTCTTCCAATAATATAAGACATTACCCAAGGTGATACATCAACAGTATAGGATCCATAGGCCTTTCCAAAACGGTGTTCTATATTATTGTTTCCATGAACACAGTCAATCATGTCTTTCATTTCCTGATTGAATATATCATTTAACTGATGTAAATCTTGGGTGTAGCCACTTAGCTCTTCCTCTAGCCAGACACCATGCATGATATACATCGGACTTGCAGGATTTGCATCGTTGAATTCATTTAAAGCTTCGTAAAAGTAAGGGTAGTGAAGAGTGTAGACTCTAATGCAGTTAAAGCCAACATTGTGGATGTCTTCTATCCATCTGGTATATTGATCCTTACTAGCGGCTAATTCGCCAGGGAATGTTCCAGGAATTGAAACGCCAAGATTTATCCCTTTAATAAAAAATGGGACATAATTCTCTCCATTCCAAACGGTGAAGTTTTGTTTGTTCGTTGAGAATGGAACCTGAAGTTTATTGGCATCGGTATCATCAGCGATTGCCGATAAAGACAGGGATAAGACACTGAATAAAAAAATGCAAGTGGGTAGTTTAAAAAGAGTGTAGATTTTTATCATATGTTATTTTAAGACTAAACATACAAATAAATCTGCACTTAGGTAGTGTTTAAATGTGCTTTTTTTAATATAAGGTTAGCTTATTAGAGAAGGCAAAACGGCAACAAAAGCCGCAATTCTTTATGAATTGAGGCTTTGAGAATTTACTCTGAGGTCTCTGGCGCATTCAAGTTTAATCCTCGTAAGTTTTTCTTTCGAGGATTCATTTTTCAGCTTAAAAAGGTTTGATAAGATCAATTAATTGATCGAGATAGAAGCAGGATAAGTGATTGGGGTATGATCTAATCAGATCGGGATAAAAACTAGATAAGACCTAGATAAACACCCCTTAAATCCCCTTTATAACAGCTCTATTTGTAGGCTTTATTCTCTGTAAGGGCTTATTTTCCTAGAGAAATTGGAATTTCGACCAAATTGATTTGTTTTTGCTTACTAAAAGATGGTTTAAGTAGGATAAACGAACGGGATAGAAACGGGATAAGTGATCGGGATAAACACCCCTTAAGACTCCTTTATCAAAACTCTATAACTAGGTTCTATTCTCTGTATTGACTTACTCCCCTTGTGAGATCGATATTTTCATTAAATATTAGTTCATTTCTCATTGAATTTGCGGCCTAATTGCAGCCCAATGCAAATTAAGAATGCCGCAACTCGTTAAGAGTCACGGCATTTCAAAGAAAATCAATTAATTATACTAGCTAATTGATTTTGTTATGTCAAGAACTTTCCTGTTTAAATCATCCACTAACTCATTATCGAAATCAAAGTAAGTATCGGTTACGGTAATTTTGCCATGGCCTAAAGCTTGAGCAATAACCGCTTTACTTGCTCCAATTGGTTTTTTAGCAGCTATGCCTGCCCATGAGTGGCGGGCATGGTACATAACCAACTCAGGAACCTTAATAGATTCGTGTTTACCAATCTCCTTAAGGTGCTTGTTCATCTGCTTTGTGAGATTCTTAAAGTTTGAATATCGCTCCTGGTAAATAAGCAACTTTTCATCTCCCTTTCTTCGCTCAATTATCTCAAGTGCTTCAGGTTCCAGTTTTATGGAGTAGTGTTTTGTGGTTTTTTTTCTATCGTATTCAATTCGTCCATCTTCAATTTTGGTCACTTCATAGATATCGGCATTGTTCATACCAATAAGGTAAAACGAAAGCATAAAGAAATCACGTGCAAGAGCCTGGTGTTCGAGATCTGTTTTAAAATCTCTAATTTCTCGAATGGTTTCTATAGGAAGTCTTAAGTTTCTGGGAGTCGCTTTTGCAAATTCAAATTTCCTGAAAGGGTAGCTTTCTTGTCCAACCAATTCATCCACATCAATAGCACGGTTGAAGAGTGCACGAATATTTCTTAAATCGATGTTTGTTGTTCCAGCACTACTTTTCGACAATCTGTATTCTTTGTATCTGCTCAGCCAGGCTTTTGTAATATCATCAAAGAACAATAAGTCGTTACCCATGTATTCGCGCAATCTTATAAGAGTTGCATAGTAAGTATCTCTGGTGCTTGTATTATTTATGATTTTAGTATAATCTTCTAAGTAATCAAGAAAGTTGATGGATGACTGATGCTGTTTGCCGCCATTTTTGATATAATCGGCTATTTGCTTGGCATTCATAACGTCGAGCCTTCTACGGTCTTCTAATTGCCCAATACACTCATCAGCTTCGTTCAGCAACATAGCTAATTTGTTGTTAGCCATTCTCACATTTTCGATAGTTGAACAGCCTCTTTTTATCCTTCCATTATCCCAAAATCTCTCTTCTATAGAGAAATTTGCATTGATATAGGCCATTTTTGATTTGTGCCGTATAAACAGCTTTATTGGGAAAGTCCCGTCTTTCTTGGCTTTTCGGGTGTCTAGCTTGATGTTTATTGCTGCCATGTTTTTGCACGTTTTTTGCACGTTTATATCGTTTTAAAGCTACAAAAAGCGAATAAAAGCGCAAAATTTAAGTGAATCAAAGACGCAAAAAAGGCGGCGAGCGCTAGGTTAACCGCCTTTTAGTCAATTGTTTAAATCCGTCGGGATGACAAGATTTGAACTTGCGACCCCTGGTCCCCCAGACCAGTACGCTACCGGACTGCGCCACATCCCGAATTCTATATACAAATATAGTTGCAGGATTAGAGTTCACAAAATAAATTGGAAGAGAATATCTATTCCTATTGAATTATTTTCTCATTTTATTGATTCATCTCTACTTTTTGGATAAAAAAAAAGCTGACCCTTGTGCGGTCAGCTTCATTTGTATCATATGTCTAGTCCTGGAATAAGTCGTTTTTCCATCAACCTATTTTAGGACGACTCAATATTTTAGCTTAGTTCAATTTATCAATGGCAGTTTTAATTCTGGAAATCGCTTCAGCCATAATCACTTCACTAGTCGCATATGAGAGTCTTAAGCAATCAGGGGCACCAAAGGCTTCACCTGTAACTGTAGCTACCTTAGCTTCATCGAGAAGATAAAGACTTAAATCTGTAGGGTTATTTATGATTGTGCCATTACAGCTTTTACCAAATAGTTTGGATACATCAGGGAAAAAGTAGAAGGCGCCATCTGGTTTATTAATTTCGAAACTAGGAATCTTAGTCAGTAATTCAAAAGCAACTTCTCTTCTTTGCTTGAAAGCTTTTTTCATCTCTAGTGTACACGACTGATCACCATTGAAAGCTTCAACGGATGCCATTTGAGCGATTGTTGAGGCTCCGGAAGTCATCTGGCCTTGCAGTTTGGTGCAGGCTTGTGCAATCCAAATAGGAGCAGCTATATAGCCAATACGCCATCCCGTCATGGCATAACCTTTTGAAACACCATTGATAATCACCACACGATCTTTTAATTGATCAAATTGTGCAATACTTTCATGACCATCTATATAGTTAATGTGCTCATATATTTCGTCTGATATAATCACGATATCAGGGTATTTCTCGAAAACTTGGGCTAAAGCTTTTAGTTCTTTTTTCGAATAGATGCTTCCGGTTGGGTTGCAGGGTGAACTAAATAGGAAGGCTTTGGTTTTAGGTGTAATGGCAGTCTCCAATTGCTCCGGTGTAATCTTAAAGTTTTGATCTATTCCAGCAGGAATATAAACATTTTTACCATGAGCCAATTTTACGATCTCAACATAACTAACCCAATACGGACTTGGAATAATAACTTCATCACCTGGATCAACAACAGACATCATGACGTTAAGAATGGATTGCTTTGCCCCATTTGAAACGACAACTTGTTCTGGTGTAAATTCCAGATTATTGTCTCTTTTGAGTTTGGTGCAAATGGCTTCTCGTAATTCTAAGAATCCAGGAATGGGTGAGTAATAGGAATAGTTGTTAATAATAGCATTATGTGCAGCCTCCTTAATATGACTTGGGGTTTTAAAATCGGGTTCGCCTACACTTAAATTAATCACATCAATTCCTTGAGCTTTCATATCTCTACTTTTTTGAGACATGGCAAGCGTTGGAGACAGCTCCATTGAAGTGATACGATTTGAAACCTTCAACATTATGGTTTATTTTTAGGGTTTTATAAAATAGCTTGATACTTTTGTAGTGGCCAAATTTTCATTTGTCATACAAATGTAATGTTTTTAAACACATTTCATATGTTTCGGGACATATCTAGAGGCTTTGTTTTAGCAGATAATACTTTGAAGTTTTAATTTAAATTGGAGTTTAATTGTTATTAATTTTATTGATCTAAAGTTGTTTAGATCTGAAATGTTAATTAAAACTATGAAACGCATTTGCGTTATTCTTATTTAGTATGAATTATTATTTCGAATGAATCGTTTCAAATTTGAAGTGTAAATTAAGCGATATCATTTACTCAACACCTATATAAATACGATGCTTGAACTATTAAAATACACATTACCTGCCTTGGTTGTTTTTGCAACTGCTTATTTCCTTATAAAAGCAATGTTAGTTAAGGAGGAAAAGAAAATGAAACTGGATGTTTTTCTAAATAATCAGAAAGCTATTACGCCAATTCGTTTGCAGGCCTACGAACGTCTTATTATTTTATTGGAGAGAATCCATCCTGAATCTTTAGTGATTCGTGAAAATAAGCCTGACATGACGAATCAGCAACTTCATCAGGTTTTATTGACGATGATCAGAGGTGAATTTGAACACAATCTTTCACAACAATTGTATGTAACACCCCAGGCTTGGATGTTGATTAAGGCGGCCAAAGAAAGTTTGGTGCAGTTAGTAAATTCTGAAGCTTTGCAATTGGTGCCTTCTGATAGCTCGATCAACTTAAGTAAGGCTATCATTGAAGCCCATATGCAAGATAAGAAATCTGCTCATGCTGAAGCTATTGGTTTTTTAAAGGCAGAAGTTCAGAGTTTATTTTAGATTTGAAACCGTAGTTTTTGACTTTAATATTTATCTATGTCAGTCTACTCGGAATAAAATGATTACTTTTGCGCAAATTTCTACAAACAAAAAGAGAGTATGAGTTCATTTAACGACATCAAATTAAGTAAGCAAATCTTAAACGCACTTG
>NZ_JBFFKR010000092.1:0-12111 GCF_041555295.1 Ancylomarina sp.
TCAAGAGCTGAATTGACATACTCAAGACTTCTTTTAAAATCGGTGTATTGGAATTGATCAGAAAGTTTCAGGAGTATTTTGATTTTCGAACTATCCTGAGAAAGACTTTCCAGCTGCATCGTCAAACTATCTACCACAAAACGCTCTTGAGGATAGAGAAAAGCAGGCATTAAAAACAAAAGAAATAGAGCAAGTCGTTTCATACAAATTAGGGCTAGGGGTTAAGGGTTTTTCGTAACCAATGAGCTACAGGGGAAAAACAAATTTAGTAAAAAAAAGCCATTGTCATATCGCATGATGCAGCTTGGGACAAATGGTTGCTTGAAATTTATACTATTTTATAAAATTTATTGCATCTAGAGAGAAGGTGAGTTTAAATACTCTCGTATTACTGGCAAAACAATTTTAAGATCTCTATTTTAAGAAAAACAGATCATGCTATGACAAACCTTACTCCAAAACATGAGAAAGCCTTTCATAAATATATTGGATTGGGAGATAAGAACTTCGACTACAGGTCTGCTTAATATCATTCCAGGATGAAACCCAAAAGTATTAATAGGAAGGCCTACGAGCTCTTTGAGAAGGTCAATATTAGGTCAAGGGTAAAAGAGCTCCAAAAATAAATTGCTTTGCGTAATGAGCATACAATCGACTCCATTATTCAAGAATTAAGATTAATCGGGCAAATTACACGAAAAGAAACCGTTATCAGCTACAAATATGCTTATTACAGTTTGTTTTAGCAGCCCCAACAGAATCCAGAATGAAAAGTATTAACGCTTGACTACTACTTAAAAAGTGTAAACGATGTGCCTTGACCATACCATTTTGCAATCTAACGGTTACGTCAACAAACCCTTCATGTTCGGCAGTTCCTGCCACACGAAAGCTTAGTTGTTACCAACCGTTTTTATTCTTCCTCATAAAACTTCACATTATATTGGTTTAAAAATTCTTTAATTCGCTCAACAGAAATACAATGTCCAACATCTAAGAGAGGATGATTTGAAACTTTAGTCTTTTTTCCATTATTTATAATTTCTTTATTATCTATGTCGAAGCCTAGATACAGATGATTAGTTAAGAATTGCATACCATAAATAAAACCATCTGTATCGAATAGAGGTCCTCCATTTTGACCTTTCAATCCAGGTGTTGTCATCTCGATGGATGAGACATCATTATTTTAAGCGGCAAATCTTGATATTATTCCGTCAATTGGAAATCTTGGAGAAGCTACGTTTCCTGTATTATTCCATTCTATATCGTCATTTACTTCATTGAATTCAAAATTATTAAACTCTGGAAATGGATAACCTAAGCGACACAAATATCTACCTTGTGCAATCTTATCTGGATTAGTAACAAATGTTACATGTCCATCATAGATTTTATTATTGAATCCTTCAAATATTAAAATTGCTAAATCTAAAGTTGGATGAGCATGATATCTAATATTCCCAATTGGGTCTACTGAATTTATAAACCGATTCTTTATTTGAATTGGAGTGTCCTTTTTCAACTTATATTTTATTTCTACCCCCTTTAAATTCCTTTTAAACTTACCATCTCGTTTTAATGCATCTCTTTCTCTTTTAAAGTTTTATTTGTTTGCAACTGTTTTCTTTGGAGCTACTTTATTTTCAGTTGTCATATCTTATCTTTTTAGCAATACACCATAAGTTTTAGCTATCCAAAAAAGGCTTGCTATTGTAATTCCTCCACCCCTACATTTCAAACAGTTTGAATATTGTTTATCACACTTTTCACGATTATAATCTGGACTAAAACAACTTATTCTATGAAAGTAATTACGTCCCGTTTCCCCTAAAGACTCAGCAAGGCTAAACCCAATATTCCTCCAATTTTCATATCCTTGAGTGATATCGATATTGCCTGATTCAATCATTTGTACTAACCGCTCAACATTTTCAAACGAGTCTCCAGTATTAGTATTCATTGTTCGATGACAAGGAGCAGTTTTTTGTTTCTTGTCCACATCTAACCAAGCATGTGGATTAAATACCTTACTCATGACTCAAATATTTAGGGTTTATATAAACTTGAGGGTCATAAGGCAGAAAGCATGCACGTGCAACGTCCTTTCCTGAACCATCAAGTTCAAGTTGATAAGTTTGTTTCAAGTAATTACTTACTGCCTTAAAATAGTTCTTGTGATCCATCAAGCAGATATTAATAGTAATCACCCATTTTAAACCATCACCTGATGGAGAACGGAATAAAAGAACTGTTTCTAGGCTCTCATCTGTCAATAACATATTTTTAACCCCATCAACATCCGATAAGTGATCAAAGTCCAGTACCATCAAGCCTGAATGATGTTTAAAATGTTTCTCACTTCTTTTAGAGAATATCCCTGAGAAGCAGACATAGTTGAATTGGCCTGATTTAAAAGCTCTGGCTTCTTCAATCTTTTTGATTTGCCTTAAGGTTTGAGTTCGTTCAATATTCCAATGTCCTTTTATTAGCATATAGGCATCCAAAACACTAATCGCTTTATAAGGCTTAGTATTAGAGATTGGTTTCTTAAAAAAGCTAAACTCAGGTATCTTTATTTTTATCTGGTTATCTAGATATTGGCTATCTGGATAACTAGTTATATTTTGTATCATGTTATTTCATTTTTAGAAAAATCAAGGCATAGTTATCCTATTTGCAAAGCGTTACCACCTTACAGCATATGTACTATGCCATGTAATTCGAATATTTTAAAGGAAAGAATATTCCTTTTAAGAATGGTTTACTTAAAGGGTTTCACGTAATGCTTGCTCAAATGAGCTTCGATATCTGAGCTCTTATAGTAGATTTTTGAACCAACTTGAGAAAAGGCTAAAGTACCGTTATCACGATAGGTTTGAAGTGTTCGCTTGCTAATCAGAAATGTTTGACAAACTTCCTGATTGTCGAGCCATCTTTCTTCTAGTGGATAAAAGTGTTTTCTACTTAATTTTTCAACAGCTTCTTCCATACTTCTTAATTGCGAGTTTATCTTTAGAAAAGCATCGCTGCTCATTGTTACTACTTCCATAATATTGAAATTTAGAGTTAATTAATAATAATCAAATCTATCTAGCGCTAGTAGATCGTTTCGGAAGCAAACATATGCAGTACAAAGCAAAAAAAAGGGTTGTAACACACTTGTACAACCCTCAACAATCTCACTGATTATCTGTAATATAAATCGAATATCTTTTTCTAATATTTATTCAACAACTGACGCAAACGAATCAATTTTGTCTCCCAAAATTCAATCGCTTCATTTTGCGGACTCTCATAATTATTCTTAACCGATTTAGAACTGATATCGTCTTTTTGTTTGGATAAAAAGGTTGAAGCTATTTGCTTTGTCAATTGGGGAACATTATCAGTTTGCAAAAGCTTTTCATCGCTCAATAACCTGAACAATAGACCTAACTGTGGCACTGTTAAATTGGATTTAATTTTTCCAAGAGCATTTGAACTGCTTATATTTTCAAGTAATTCTCTATCATATTTTTCCAACTTATTATCAACAAAAGCAATCAACTTATCCAATGTATTATCTATTACAGTCATAATATTAGATAAATGCAAATGGCGATACGAAGGACTATCTTTCATAGTGTAAAGTCGTTTTTTAAAAGCTATTAAAACATCATATCGTTCTTTCTCATTCTTGCCAGATAAAGATTCATTAAGATACTCAACACTATATCTATAAGTATATGCTGATGCAATATTTGTCTCGATTAGAAAATTTAGTACCGTCTCTTCTTGAACAAAGTTATCTGTAGTCTCTAATAAACCATCTAATACTTTTAAGGATTTTTGTAAGAGCAAATAAGTCCTATTAGAATCATACATCTCAATACTCATCTGAGACTTAACTTCTCTTACAAAGTGTTGAAATGACATAGAATCCTTTCCTATATCATCTATTTCAATTTCGTTAACCTTTGGCTGACTTTGGACATCATCAAGTGAATTATCAGAAGCATCAGGATACTGGCTAGCTTCAAATGTTACACTATCAAAAAGCACGTAATCATTTCCAAGCGAAAAACTCTTAAATAATTCTTTACGCCATATCTCCACTTGCGTCTCATTAATTTGCTTATATCTTAAGATTAAACTTTCGTCATCTAAAATATCATCAAGAGACACAAACAACTTAATAGTAATAAACTTCAACAAGCCTACAACTCCTTCGTAGGCAACAAGAAGATTTGTAAAATTGTCAAAATTATTACAATCATCTCCAAATTGGTAAATTATTAAATCTTCGAAAGTAGATTTTAGAAAAAGATCAATTCGTTTTTTAAAGTTTAACATTCTCCTTCCCCTAAATTCAAACATAGATTGAACTGCTTCACGAGATTTACCTTGTCCTGCAATGTCAAAATATAATTTTTTGATGTTATCGAACTCGTATGTTAACTTTTCACTGATGTTTTTTTTAAGAAAGACTATAGGCACTTCATCTTTATTCTCAATTTTTTCATAAGTGTCGTAAAACAACCTCTCCAGATACTCAAATTCATCTCTCATGCTTGGTGCTCTAATTTTTATTCTAAGCGCAAAACTAATAAAATGCGATGCATTATGAACATTTTTTATATCTTTGAATCACTCGCAGATGAGAACATTTTGATAAAAAGAAAAGCAATCAAGTAGTTGCAGAATTAGGTGTAATGAAAAATTGTTTACAAGGCTAAAATATTGTATTACAGCATACGATGATGGGATGGTTCATGATCCTCTCTCTCCGCTTTAAAGCCTCAAAGTTGCAAAACTTTGATGCTTTTTTTATTCACTAAACCTTCATCGGTGTGGTTATATAGTTCTTCTCTATCATTCGTTACAAACTTACAGAGAAAATTATTAAACTAGAAAAGATGATACAAGGAGTGAAACGCCTTAAGCTAGAAGTCACTCTACTTAAGTTATTTTTAAACAAGTCCCTCGACATCATTATCGTTTTTACTATCTTGTGTATTCAATGCAATGAACACATATGAATATTCTACAAATAATACCAGGCTCGGGTGGTAGTTTTTACTGCGGCAACTGCTTACGAGATGATAAATTTCATCTTGCCATGAAAAAGCAAGGACATCAGGTAACCAAATTACCCATGTATCTTCCTTTGTTTTTTGATGAGCATGACCTCAACGAAATACCTGTTTTTTATGGAGCCATCAGTATCTATCTAAAGCAAATGTATCCTATTTTCAGGCATACACCTGCGTGGGTGGATCGTCTTCTGAATTCAGGCCCCATGTTAAAACTGGCTGCACGTATGGCTGGATCAACCAATGCGAAAGGTTTGGAAGAAATGACTATTTCCATGTTAATGGGTGAAGAAGGCAAACAAAAAGATGAACTCAATCGAATGGTAAGCTGGATGTCAGAATATCTTCAGCCAGATGTCATTCACTTGTCAAATGCCCTCCTACTAGGCTTGGCTCCCAAATTGAAAAAAGAATTTCCGAATGCGATACTATTTTGCTCATTACAAGATGAAGATGTTTGGGTAGATGCCATGAAAGATTCTTTTAGAGACAAAACTTGGGCGCTAATGAGTACCAAAGCACAATACGTAGATGCTTTTATTGCTGTTAGTGATTTTTATGCGGGCACTTCAATTGAAAAAATGAACATTCCAAACGAGAAAGTATTGACGAATCATTTAGGCGTCGATCCGGACGAATACAAGTATGTAGCTACTGATAAGAAGGAACGAAATATCGGTTATATATCCCGAATGTGCGAAGCAAATGGTTTCGACATTATTGTTGATGCTTTTATTCTTCTCAAAAAAGATCCGACTTTCGAAGATGTGAAATTGATTCTAGCTGGAGGATCGACGGGTGATGATAAAGCTCTAATAAAACGAGTAAGACAAAAATTAAAGAATGAGAATCTTATGGAACAGGTTGATTTTCATGAAGATTTTGATGGTGAAGGAAGACACGAATTCTTCTCTAAGGTTAAAATAATTTCTGTTCCTGTACGAAATGGAGAAGCGTTTGGGTTGTATTTGCTAGAGAGTATGGCTTCAGGCGTGCCTGTTGTACAACCCAATCTGGGCGCATTTCCCGAAATAGTTAATAAATCAAATGGGGGTGTCATCTACGAGAACAATTCCCCAGAAGGACTGGCCTTTGCTTTACAAAATCTTTTAAAGCAGGAAGACAAATTGCATGAACTATCAAATAGTGCTCGAAAAGGCGTCGAGAAGGAATTTAACATCTACGATCAGGCAGATAAGCTCATTGGGATTTACACCCGATTTTTAAAAAAGAATTAATTAAAGTACTTATAATAAAAAATTTAATCGATCGAGAATGATTATTCATTCCCTTTTTTTTTTGCATTTGTGCTATTACAGCCCCTTTCTTTATATACACTCACTACAAACAATTTAGTTAAAAAAACTAAACACCCTCCCCTTTTCCCATTCTACTTTCTGAAAAAAAACAACAAAATAAAATTCTTTAACAGTTGAAATTCAATCGATTCCCTCTGAACAGACTATAAACATTGACCTTTCCGGAATTTTTATTCAAAAAAAGCTTGGAGTTAATAGAAAATACACCATCTTTGCATCGCAATCAAGAGAAACGCGGATGTGGCGTAATTGGTAGCCGCGCTAGACTTAGGATCTAGTGCCGAAAGGCGTGGGGGTTCGAGTCCCTTCATCCGCACAAAAAGGATCAATACGAAAGTGTTGATCCTTTTTTTATTCCTCAAAATATCTCTCCACTTCAAAAGTCTTATCTATATTTGTTCCACTTAAAAACAAATAGGATTTAGAGCATTGAAAACACCAAAACAATACCAATTCATCATACAATTAGGAAGAGCTTTACACATTTACGGTGTGCCTTCTTACAAAATCCAAATCTATCTATCCGAAGTCGCTAAAACGAAAGGTATCCGAGGTAGTTTTATGGATACGCCAACATGGATTAACTATGTTTTTTATAGTGAGAACGAGGATGAATCCTATAATCATATTGAAAGTATTGCTCCGGGTGGCATCAACCTAGGAGCCTTATCTAGATCTGTAGAAATAACCGACCAAGTTCTTGCTAATCAAATTGATTTTGATGAAGCGAGTCTGCAACTTCGAATGGTATATAAACAATCTAAGAAATTCAATCATCTGATCTTAGCACTTGCCTTTGCTTTGGGTGCGGGCTCCTTTAATTTGCTTTTAGGAACCAATTGGATCTCTTTCCTTGTGGCTAGCCTTATGGGTATTGTCGTTTATGGACTGACCTACTTGGGATTAAGATCCCAATTTATAAACAACACGCTTGAGGCCTTAGCGGCCTTTGTGGTAACCATATTCATTGGCCTATTATCCCTCTGGCTTCCTGATCTTAACATTCCGCTTACGATTTTATCAGCCATTATCATTTTTATTCCTGGTTTAGCTATCACAACAGCACTCGAAGAGATCACCTACAAAAGTCTGGTGTCTGGTTCAGCGAAGCTTGCCGATGCATCGATATCGCTCTTTAAGCAATTCTTTGGAACTATTTTAGGTCTATCGGTACTCCCATTATTCTGTGACATCAATATCAACTCGGCTATATCGAATATGCCTTTATGGTCGAAATACTTAGGGATTCCATTACTGGCGATCTGTCTTTTACCCATTTTTCAAGTTAGAAGGAAAGATATGCTATATGGGATTCTAACCAGTATTATTAGCTATAGTGTAACAGTTCTCCTTTCCTTTACAGGCATTCTGATCAGCACCTTTATAGGAAGTATTACAGTTGTTTTGGTGAGTCTCCTTTTCTCATATATCACAAAATCGCCTCGCCATGTTTTTATTACTCAGGGAATCATTATGCTGGTACCTGGAAGCAAAGCTTTCATGGGTATTAGTACTATATTTTTAGGTTCGCCCATTGAAAATGTAGGAAGCCTGGGTTCACAAGTCGCCTATATCTTAATGGGCGTAATTGGAGGTCTATTATTTTCAGGTAGTTTTAACACTAAATAACTATTGTTGATAACTAAATATTGAAATTCTGCAAATAAAAGTTACTTTTGCTACTAGAATTATCACTTCAAATAAATAAATGATAGATAATACTGAGAATTATTTTGACGATGATACTCTTGAATCTGTTGATCGATTCGAAACAATGATCAAGAATAACAAGCCATGCTACTTCGATGTACATGAGTTTGAAAGCCTCGTCGACTTCTATCTTGAAGATCATAAATTGGCTAAAGCTACCCAAGCATCAGAACTAGCCATACAACAACACCCCTCTTCTATTTCATTGCAACTAAAGCAAGCTCAAGTGCTTATTGGCAGAGGCGAAGAAATAAAAGCGCTTACTATTCTCAAAAAACTAAAGAAGATAGAAAGCACCAATAAGAACATCTACATCCTTATCGGGAACATCTACAACATTCTTAAAAAGCCTCAAAACGCCAAAATTCAATTCGATATTGCATTGGGTTTATGCTACGATGATAAAGAGGATTTATTATTCAGCATTGCTGTTTCTTTTGAACATTTGGGCTTATATGAAATGGCTCTGCCCTATTTTAAGGAAGTTCACAAACTAGATGCCGAAGATCCTGAGGCCCTTTTTGAGATAGCTTATTGCTACGAAAAATTACAACAGGACGAAGAGAGTATTGAAGCCTATAAGGCTTATTTGGACCTTGATCCATTTTCGGATAATGCTTGGTACAACTTAGGGATTTTATATAATCGAAACGATCAAAGCCTTAAATCGGTTGAAGCTTATGATTTCTGTATTGCCGTAAATGAGAAGCATAGCAAAGCCTATTTTAACAAGGCCAACGCTCTAGCTCTATGCGATAAATTCGAAGAAGCCATTAAAAGTTATATCGAATATCTTGAATTCGAAGATGATCATGCCTCTACCTATTCTTATATAGGAGAATGCTTCGAAAAGATCGAGGAATTCGATCAAGCCATGATTTATTACGAAAATGCCATTAAAGAGGATGAAAAATTTTCTGATCCATGGTTTGGTATGGGCTTAATTCTTCTTTATCAGGATAAGATTGATGAGAGTTTGATCTATTTAAATGAAGCTAAAAGTTTAGACGATACAAATCCAGATTATTGGTTTGCTTTAGGCTCAGCCTATTCTCGCTTACCAGAAGCTCAAAAAGCGGTTCACTGCTTCAGAGAAGCAATCGATCTAGATCCTTATGATTCAACTTATGCCATCACTCTAGCTGAGTTCTATCATCAAAACAATAAAGAAGAAGCTGCCATTGATGTTTTACTCGAAAGTTTAGGCTTTTGTCCTGAAGATGTTCAACTACAAAATAACCTCGCGGCTTATTATATGTTAGCAGCAGATACAAATGCTGCAGAACACTATCTCCGTAAAGCAATGGCTAACCCTGAGAATAAGATTGAAGACATCTTCATTCAATTCCCTGAGTTGAAAAACAATAACAAATTCAAACAAATTATAAAAGCTAATCAATAGAATTAGCTTTTTTTTAGGTCTTGTATTTTTATTTATCCAAAATACATTTAGGCCATTATATGCACTAACATTATGACTCGATCAATTAAAGACTATATTATTATTGCCATGAAAGGCATGGGAATGGGCGCTGCTGATGTGGTACCTGGCGTTTCGGGAGGAACAATTGCATTTATTACCGGCATCTACGAAGAGCTAATAGAAAGTATCAAATCAGTCAATCTGACTTCGATAAAACTGTTATTGCAGTTCAAACTAAAAGACTTTTGGAAAGCTGTAAACGGCAATTTTCTCTTATCACTTGTTATTGGTATAGCAATTAGCTTTTTGTCTCTGGCAAAACTGATTAAAAATCTCTTAGAACAACACCCCATCTTAATTTGGTCTTTCTTTTTTGGTTTGATTGTCGCTTCTGCCCTCGTTATTGCAAAAAAAATCACCGAATGGAAATTACGCAGTATTATAGCGATACTTGTAGGAATTGGTATTGCCTATATGGTGACTGTTGTTACACCTGCCGAAACAACCAACGCCTATTGGTTTTTATTTCTATCAGGTGCTCTTGCAATTTGTGCCCTGATTTTACCCGGTATATCAGGTGCATTCATTCTTTTACTATTAGGTAAATATGAGTTTGTTTTAAATGCTTTAAGTAGCTTTAAGTTGGATGTGATTGCTGTTTTTGCTGTAGGAGCTGCAGCAGGTTTATTAAGCTTCTCCAATCTACTTTCCTGGCTTTTGAAAAAATATCACAACATGACCATTGCTCTCCTTTCAGGTTTTATGATTGGCTCATTAAATAAGGTGTGGCCCTGGAAACAGACAGTATCAACTTTTATTGATCGACATGGTGTAGAAAAAGCCTTAGTAGAAGATAATATTTTACCACAAACATTTGAAAATATATCAGGTCAGGATGCAAACCTAGCCATTGCGATTGGACTTGCCCTTATTGGTTTTTTCTTAATTATTATCATGGATAAATACAGTCCTGAATCGAAAAAATAATTTAATGATGTGATGATTAAAGAATATCAAACATCATTTGCTAACTTTTCAACTTAAACCTTTATCCTTTTCACCTTTTAGCCTTGAACTCATGAAAACATACGGAATCATTGGCAATCCTCTTGGACATTCATTTTCGAAACAATATTTTTCTGATAAGTTCCGGAATGAAGAGATTGATGCTCAGTTTTTAAATTTCGAGATACCTGACATTGAAAAGATTCTTAATGTGATTCAGGATAATCCAAACTTACTGGGCCTATGTGTTACCATTCCGTATAAAGAGGAAGTTATGGCCTATCTGGATGAGATTGATCCACTAGCCAAAGAAATTGGAGCTGTCAACTCGATACAGATTCGCAGAAAAGATGGAAAAACCTATCTCAAAGGCTTCAATACCGATATTTACGGTTTTGGAGAATCTTTATCCAGTTTTATTGAAGGGAGAAAGCTTAGTGCACTTATATTGGGTACAGGAGGTGCTTCAAAAGCCGTAGCTACAGCTCTAAAGAATCAGAATATCGATTATAAATCTGTTTCTCGCAGGAGAAGTGATGCGACGATATCCTACGAGGATTTAAATGAGGAAATTATTTCAAACCACCAATTGATTATCAATTGCACGCCACTAGGAACCTATCCCGACACAAATGCTTGTCCTGACCTGCCTTATTCCAACTTAAGTTCTGAGTATTTCCTTTATGATCTAGTATACAATCCAGCAACGACACTTTTCATGTCAAAAGGAATTGAACAGGGAGCAAAAGTACACAATGGCTTAAAAATGCTGCATTTACAAGCCGAAAGAAGCTGGGAAATTTGGAATAATTAGATTGTAATACCTAAGAAGATAGCTTGACACTAAAAGTCAAGACAATGGAAAAGGATGCTCATCGTCGAAATAAATGGATTTCAAATAAAAAGAATAAAAATACTGTTCAGATAAGGAATCTAACTACTAATTTTTATTTACTCGTAGGCCATTTCTCGCTGCCCGATCAACAAGAGTAAATAAGAGATCAATTTTATTTTTGAGAGATGAATTTTTATGCCCTTTAACTTTTACAATATGGCAGTTCAACAAGTCTGTAATTCTATAAAACTCTTTATACAATTCATGATTATCGATTAGTCGTCCATTATTTGAAATATACTTGTTCTCCTCGAATCGCAACCTCCTATCAGGCAAACCAATTATATTTTGAGAGTCAGTATAAACAATTACTCGCTTCTTAATCTTTTCGAGTTTCGTGAGTGTGTATAATAAAATCTGCAATTCTAACTTTGTAGATGAGGTATCTTCAAATTGCTTCAATTTTACTAGTTTTTTAGCTTCATCAGGAGATATTGCTATATCCTCTACTATTAGAAAAGCTCCAAATCCTATTTTTGATTGAGGATTTACGCTTCCATCTGTAAACAAGTAGATTTCATTAGGCATCATCCAGTTTTAAGTCTTGGGGATATTCTATAGTACAAAGGAATAGCCCATGACCGGGAACTGAGGATCCAGCATTGCATCTGTTCATACTTTCAATTACCCGGCGGAAACCTGCCATATCCATTTTTCCACGACCAACTTCAACCAAGGTTCCAA
>NZ_JBFFKR010000093.1:0-12077 GCF_041555295.1 Ancylomarina sp.
TCCATTAGAACACTTTTAGCCTTTTTAGGGTAATTTAATTCCTGAAAAACACGGTGTCCTAAATAGTCAGGCGTCCACATGGCAACAGCAAGAATAGCAAAAGGAATCACAGCAATAAAGTGACCCAAATTAGGTAAGCCAAGCTTCCATCCTGTATCTTCGCCCCACCACCACATAGGATTCATATGAGGAAGTCCTGGCTCAGTTGTAAAGGCAAAATCAGCACCCATTGTGTAGGCAATAACACCAGCTAGTGCGGAACAAAGTGGGATCGCTAACCAGCGCTTGTTAACACGCGCCAAGTAGGCATAAATTAAAATGGTGACACCAATAACGGCAAAAGATAAGGCATTGATACCGGTACCAGATGACCAAAACTCAAGTTTGGTTATTTGTCCGATTAGTCCAACAGCTCCTAAGTAGATCAGGAGACCGCCACGAACACCAACACCAGTTAAGTTCATAAGTTTGGAACCTCCTTTGGTAATACTTAGTGTTAGTCCAAAAACGCCAATTAAAATACCCAAAGCAAGAGGGTGTCCTCCAGCTGCGGCAATAATTGGGATAAGCGGAATCATAGGACCGTGAGTTCCTGCCAGGTTAGCTGTTGGGTTAAGGATTGCAGAAAAAAGCAATACAAAAATACCACCTGCAATCAGAAGTTCGTAACGAACATTCTCTGCAACAAATTCCGGAGTCAGTCCGAATTGAGCCGCAAAAACTGCAACCATTGCGGTTACCATCACCACTTTACCAATAGTAGCAGCTAGTGCTGGAACCAAGTCTTCCAGTTCGATGTTAAAATCTCTGAAGGGCAGGTGAATTCGCCATCTTCTGAGTTTCATAATTGTTAATTCGTGGTTAAGATACTCTTCTCGACTCTCGAATTCGTTCGCTTTTTTGCGTTGTGATTTGTAGGATTTTTGATCTTCCTGCATGATTTTCTTTTCTATTAGGTTGGTTTGCTGTAGGTCTGTTTCGCAGTTTTTTATTTGATTCCACATCAGTGAAATCATCCTACAGTAAAAATTATAAGCGCGGTAAAACTAGTCAATCCGCATGATAGTGCAAATGAAAACAATCGGTCGGACAGGAAGTTGAGAAATTAAGTAAAGTAAGATGGGGAAAGTCAATTTAAATAAAAACTCTTAATTTCAGATTTACTGTTAATGATTTATAAGATAGGCGATTTGGGAGATGATTTACATACTAAATCGATTCATTTTTATTCTAATGTTTTTCAAAGAAGGAGATCATGAAAAGGCTTATGGATACCTGTTTTAATTATCTTAAAATCTATATGTTTAGATATTTGCTTTAATCATAACACTAATTGAAAGCTATTTGTGTCGTATGTTTGAAGTAAAATATCATTTGTTTTCATGAATTATTAGGTTAAGTATTATGTCCTTCCTTGAAATCAATAAAAATAAGCATTGAGCTAATAGTTATCCCAAAACTCAAGACTTGATATAACAGACTATAGAGTTTTGATAGAAATAGGTCAATTGTGATTTAAAAAAGAAGATCAAGATTTCTTCTCTTCGAAAATGAATAGTGAATTTAGACATGATTATCCATTTAAGATTGAAATAAACTAAGACTTAATCAATTGATAATCTCCGAAATATAAAATGAATTTTAGAGGACAGAGCTCAAATGAATAGGAGGATTTCATTCTAAAAAAGTTCTTATTTAAATTCGTTCTTAACTGAACAATATAGCGAAATGTAAATATAGAATATTTAATAATTTCACATATAAAAAGAATGATCGTCTTCGAATTGGCTTTTTTCTTGTTCAGTCAGACGTTTAGGCATATCTATCATCAGATATTTAATATTCATCAAATTCGAAAGGATAAAATCTGCTTGTGGATTTTAAAAAATCTAATTTTAATATCCCAAACCAAATGTGAATTTATTAATTGTAAATAATGTTAAGTCAGGAGCTTAAGAAATCTTGATTTTCATTAATACAAGGCTGCTAAATATTCTCTCATCCCAATTTTAAGGGAAATATTATTGATCTAGTATATTGATATCTTTTAAAAGAATACAATGAAAACTGTGCATCAAGATAGGTTTAATACAAAAGGATATTCTAAGCTTCATAACTTAGAATCAATTGATATATTTAGGTATTTTGATAAGCTTATTCATAGTTTTGAATCGACTTATTTTATATTGGAAGCAAGTACATTGAAAATTAAGAATTCATGTCAACCACTGCTAAACTTTTTTGGCATAACGAATCACTTTTTTAATGATTGTTCTTTATTTGAATTGATTGTTGAAAACATTCACCCTTCAGATGTGCATAAAATTGAAGACTATCTCAATTTTATTCATTCACCAGATAAAACCAGGCATTCAAACATATTGAAGTTAAAGAATAGCTACGGCTCCTGGCGTCAGATTTATATGAATATGGTGGTGGATCAGTCAAATCACACTTCGTGCCCTGAGCATGTGTATGTTTGTTGTATCGATTTGACCGATTTAATGGAGAGTGAAAGTCAGTCTAAGCAAAATAGCTCTTCATCACAGTCCAATGATAACTTAAAATTGATCGCCTCATTATCAAAGCGTGAGAAGGAAATATTAAGACTGGTTGTTCAAGGGTATACCGATAAGGAAGTGGCCTGTGAGCTGAATATCAGTTCTCATACAGCCATAACACATCGAAAAAATATAATTAGTAAACTGAAAGTGAAGAATACGGCTAGCTTGGCATTTACGGCTGGTACTATTGGCGTTTTTTATTGACCTGATTTACTTAGACAAATTGAATGATGATTTAATCTTTTTTGTAAAATACCCATTTATGGGTATTGATGCATGAAACTTATCTCAATAGCTTTACAATAAAATTACTGACCTAAATACCCTATGAAATTTTCTGTAATGAAAAAGACATTTTTTTTCTTATCTATTTTTTGTTTCAGCCTGACTGCTTCTTTAAGCGCACAAAGCTTTAAAGTATATCCATCTTCTATGGAGTTTAAATTGGCACCTGGTGAATCTAAAAGTTATGATATTACAGTGGAGAACACCTCCGATAAAGAAGAAAGTTTTATTGTAAGTACAAGTGACTTTGCCTATAACGATAGAGGGGATATGAAATTTTTCCCTGCAGGCACAACAAAACAATCCTGTTCGAATTATCTTACTGTAAGCTCCTCATTTATAAAATTAAACCCCAATAGCAAAACCAAAGTAACAGTGATGATGAATTTACCCGAAGGGGTTAGCAATACCACTAAATGGGGCTTAGTATCGATTAGGTCTGAAAAAGAATTTACAGGTCAGGCTGCTGATAAATCAGTTGTGAGAGCGGGTTTGATTATTACGCCTGAAATTGCGGTTAAAGTTTTGCAAACACCACCAGGCTTAAGTGCCAAAAAAATAAGCATCAACGATTTTAGAGAGTTACAAGTAACGCCTGCCGACAGCAGCAGAACCTTTTTGGTGAAGATGAGTAACGATGGTGAAATTCTAACCAAGTTTAAAGTCTATCTGACACTCTCTAATCTTGAAACCCTTGAGGAACAAACCATAGAGCCTATTGAAATGGCTCTATTACCCAATGTGAAATCAGAAAAAAAACTGAATTTACCTAAAGACCTTAAATCTGGAAGCTATTCTCTGGCAGCCATACTTGACTATGGTGATGAGTACGACTTGGAGGGAATGGAAATGGAAATTGAAGTCAAGTAATTAATAATTGAACGAGCTGAATTGCTAATATAGATTGAAAATGAAATACTACTTAAACATATTTTTAATTGTTGTTCTTCCTTTCATAAGTGTGGGGCAGGTGATTGATACCATGTGGGTAGATAAAGCGAAAGGACAGATTGAATCTATATCTGAAATCAAGTTCAAGAAAGATAAAAAGATTAGAAACGGATGGTTTAAATCTTATCATGAAAATGGAAAGCTAAAACAATCCGGCACTTATCTGAATAACCAAATGACAGGTATCTGGCAACAATATTCAAAAGATGGTTCGTTGTTGGTTAAGTATACCTATTTGAATGATTTGAAAGATGGTTATTTCGAAAAGTACAGCTCAGATGGAGATATCAAGCAGAAAGGACATTATAAAAAAGGTAAGCGAGATAATGATTTATATACTTATACAGATACTGGAGTTTTAAGAGAGATAACGCCCTATAAGTCAGGTTCGATTCATGGTTTAGTGAGAGCTTATAATGATGAAGGTGTACCTACCGCAGTGATGACTTATGCGGATGGACAAGCAGATGGATTGATGCAGGAGTTTCACGCTAATGGTAAGTTGAAACTGATGGCCTATAAAAAAGGGGAGCAGTTTTATGATGAGTATAAGGTCTATTACGAGAATGGACAAGTGAAAAAAGAACTTGCATACAAGAATGAATTAATTCATGGGCCTTACAAGACCTTTTATCCTGATGGGCAAATACAAAAATCCTTAAGTTATCTAATGGGGAAAGTTGTGGGAAGAGAAATTGAATACCATCCGAATGGACAGGAGAAGGAGGCTGGAGATTATCTGAATGGAAAACGTACGGGTTTCTGGTCTACACATTATGCCAATGGTAAAGTCTATACCCAGGGCAAGTATGCAAAGGGCAAGTACGAAGGGGAGTGGCTGATTTTCTATCCCAATGGACATTTAAAACAAAAAGGATCTTACGAAAAAGGAATGGCTGAAGGCTATTTTGAACTTTATCATGAATCGGGACCAGTAAAACAAAAGGGCCATTTTAAAGCTGATAAAGAGGATGGGGAGTGGTTGTTTTTTCAGGAAGATGGTTCGAAAAAAATGAGTCTAACATTTAAAGCCGGCGTATTACATGGTAAAGCATTGGTTTTTGGAGCAGACGGAAAAGTTGAGAAAGAAAACCTATTTGCAGAAGGAAAACTCGTCAATCAGTTAGGATCTAATTAAGAATACCTAAAATATGGAGGAGAAAATGATGATGAAAAATCGAAGGTTCTAAAATAAATAAGGGGAAATCTCCACCCCCTGTCACGATCAATATGGAGACCACATGAACATAACAGGAGGTTGTTGGAGATACTGTCTACAACAAAATTAATATTTTTTTTCAAACAATCACCTAAAATGTTTTGTGTTCACACTTATTGAGAAATGATAAAAACTGGAGAAATACTAATTAATTATTAATTTATAATCTTTTATTATGAAAACTTTATTGAAAATTTCTTTGTGTTTTGTATTGTGTTTATTCGTTTCTATGAGTGTAAGTGCACAACTTCAAGATGATGAAGCTGGTACTATTACAGTAACTGTTGTGAAATCTTTAGCTATTGACGTTGAAGCTCCTAACGCTTCTTTTATTTATGACGAGCATGGAACTACTACTGATGTGTTAGAAAAGACTTCTATCGTTACAGTAAGTGCTTCTTGTGATTGGAATTTTACTGTTGTTGCTGATGCTCCTGCTTTAGTAGATGGTGTTCATACTCCAATCGCTTTAGACGTTATTTCTTATACCGTGGATGGAACTACTCCTATGCCTCTTGATATGGCTGGTGTGCCTTTCCCTGGTATGTTGAATAAGACTTTTGATGTAGATTGGAATGCTAATTTTACTGATCTAGGTAATATTTATGCAGGTATATATACAGTTGGTGTAACATATGCTGTTGTTGAATTGTAAAAGTAGTTTTATCTACTAAAAATACTATCCGGGTATTTTGTTGCTCGGGTAAAATTTATTTTAACAAAAAAAAATACATCAAATGAAAAATATACTTTTAATATTTGCATGTGCTTTATTTGTTTCAACGTCTGCTTTTGCTCAGTTGTCTGACACAGATAATGGAGCAGTGACTGTAGATGTAGTCAAGCATTTAGAGATCAATTTAGATGAAGTTGATGTCCAGTTTACTTATAACGAGCATGAGTTATTGCCTCCGAATAATAATAATGATTGGAATGGCGTAACGATTAAAGCCAATGTTGATTGGAAATTAGAGGTTGTTGCCGTTGGCGGAGCTGATGTTTTAACAAATGATGCGACGGGTACTACGATTCCAGCTAATTTATTGACTTATTATTTAACAGATGTAGTTGGTGTTGTAAATACAGCTTTACCAACTATCTATCCATTTTCACCAGCGGCAGCATCTCCTCCTTTTGGAAGTTTAAATGCCACTTTTAAAATGAATTGGCAATTGACAGATTTGACTCCAGCTAATTTATATTCAGGTGATTATACTATAGGTGTTAATTATATCCTTACTGAAGAATCTCCGATATAAAAACTTGGAGACAAGTTGATATTAAATTGATGAAAATACAGTTGTACTAAGTTAATCTTAGTACGACTGGTATTTTCACAATACATGAGTCTTAAACTAAAAACGGATGAAAAAAGCGTTTCTCATTGCAGTTTTATTAATCCTATGTGGAGGTGAAGGTTTAAAAGCTCAAACTTTAAATGCATCAGCTAATGGTACCATTACAATAGATGTGAGGCATGCTTGCCATGTGACTGTTGGTGATCCCAATCAGCCACTTCACTTTGGATATAATAATAGAAAAAGGCAAAGTAAACATGTGATGGTGACTAGTAATCACCAGTGGCAATTACTTGTTCGTCCCCAGGCCAAGTATCTGGAAGATAATAGGGGACAGAAAATTGATTTTCTCGACATTGAGTATACGTTTCAAAATGTATCAGGCAATGGTACTTTTATTTATGATAATAGTGCCGGCTATAAGTTATTTCAGGCACCTGCTGTTCTGCCATCGGGTAGTGGTAGCATGAGCTTTGATGTACAGTTTGAATTGGATATGGATTTATATAAACAAAAAATGAGGTGGGGGAATTATAATGTTAAAGTTGATTTCATTTGTATCTCAAATTGTTATCAATAAGCCCACTGAATTATACTATATCATTCTAATTTCATATAACATATATCTGTTATAGTACTTGATCTTGAGAGTTGTAAATGAGTCAATTTAGAACATTTTATTCATTTTATTTATCTAATGGATTACAAGGCAACTTAGTAAAAATGCTCAGAAAAATAAGTTTATTGCTTATATGCTGTGCTTGTGCTTTTGGAGCTTCTGCTCAAGAGCCTGATTTATCTAAGAAGGTAAATATGAATTTTATAAAGAGAGAGTCTCTACAAAATAGCGATTCTCTCTATTTTAATGTCTTAAAGGTTCAAAACCTGACTAAAGATACCCTTCGATTTAAGCTTAAGATCAGTCTTCCTGAAGAATTATCGATGATGTCTCGCATCCCCAAGAGCATCGTCCTAAAACCAGGTTCTAAAAAAAATATTCCTTTCCGTTTATCCATATCTAATGCAGCCTTATCACAGTATGATTATCAAATATTAGCTCAACTATCAAATGAGGCTAAGGAAGAATTTGATCCAGCCATAACGGAGGTTCGTATAAAAGAAAAGCGAAATTGGGAGATGCTGAATCCTGCCAAAGAACTAAATATTACTTCGGGAGTGCTAAATGAATCGTATTTTTCTCTGGAGTTTCGGAATAATGGAAATATAAACGAGGAAGTTTCCTTAATTATCGAAGCTCCTCAAGGTTATAAGGTGAAAATAGCTGGACGAAACGCTGAGGATTATGAATTTGTCCTAATAGCAGGACAAGGTACCAGTCTTAATTTTGTTTTGATCAGAAAAAAAAACCAACAAGCTTTAAAAAATCAGGATAAGATCGAAATCAAGGCCTATAATTCTTTCAGGGTATTTCGAAAGAATATTGAAATCAATGCCTTTTCAAGTCATTTCGAATTCATCAAAAAGAAGATAAAGCGCAATAATTTTATAGAATACTCACACCGGACTTCTAGTTCTAAGTCGAAACCCACACAGTCCATACTGACTCGAGGCTTTATTCCTTTTAAGAATAAGGAGAAGAAAATTGACTATTCTTTCATGAATTATAATATTGGTGAAAAAGAGGATTTTCTTAAAAAGTCCAATTATAATTTAAGCTATTCAAGCCCTAAATTAATCGTCGGTTTGGGACAATCTTCATCTGCCTTAGGTGTAGATCTATATAACCCTCGATCGGCCTATTTGAATAAAAAGTTTGAACTCAATACAAATAATAAAATCGAGTTTTATACCAGTCAGGGTGTCGATGAATCTATAAGCTGTTTCGGATTGGGCTACGAGTATAAAAAAGATAAGTTTTCCATAAAAACCTCTGCCGGATATACGCATAACGAGTTATTACAACAAAATGTTAAATCTATTAGGTTGCAGTCAGCATTACCGCTGGGAGAAAAGCAAAGAATTTTTATCACTCTAAGAGGTTCAGAACGCGAACACTTATTTCTAGACACAGATATGTCGCAAGGCTTACAAGGTAATTTTTCCTATAATTTAAACTTAAGCAAACGCTTAAACTTCCATTTAGAATCTACCTTTAATACCCCCGAATTTTATCGTACAAGGCAGAGTGTGGCTAAATATGGAGCTAAATTGAACTATGGATTGCCCAAACTTAAATCAACCCTTAGCCTCGAATATTTAAGGAATAATAAAACCTATATCAGTGGTGGATTTGACGTCAGTTCCAGTTCTGAAAAATCCTTGGATAATAACGAATATAAGATATTCCTGAATTTGAAGTCATCTCGAAAAGTCAAAATGAGACTGGGGGCCATGATGGACGAGGTTAATTTTGAAGATACCAATAAAGATAAACAGTTTACTCAATCTTATAATTTATTGGTTGATATGAGAAAAATTGGTGATTTTCAGTGTTTTGGATCTCTTATAGCGGGTTATCGTTTAAAGGAATATGATTTTGTTAATAACAACCCTGATCTGGAAGATGGCGGTATGGCAAATATCCATTTTGATGGCGGTTTAAATTACCAATCATCAGGTTTGAGTGTGCAATACGATTACGGTCCATCATTAAGCAGATCCTCTTTTAGCAGTGTGGATTATTGGATGCTTCGGGTTTCGCCCTATTTCAGAAAGGAATTCTTTAATAAGAAACTATTAGTCCAGTTTTATGCCGATTATACCCGGGACTGGGGGATGCAACGAACCTATATGAATGTTCGACCTCAAGTGAATATTCTTTTTAAGCATAATTGGCTGTTTAAAATAGAAGGCAACCTATCGGTAAATGGAAAAAAAGAGCTAAAATTCGATGATGATAATTTCCGTCAGGATATCCGTTTTAGTATCCGTAAGGATTTTAATTTTAGTAGAAAAAAAGATAAGAGAAAGAAATATGGTGATGTGGATGTTTTCTTTTTTAAGGACGATAATAAGAATGACGTCTTTGATAAAGGAGAGAAAGGTATTTCTAATGGTTTCTTACAGATGTCACCCGTTGCCAATGACTCAATATCTGAAAAGTACAATTTATCACCTCTATTGTCTGGTGATGATGGTAAGGTAACATATTCAAATATTCCTCAAGGGGATTATGATTTGGATATTCAACGTATGGTTAATGTGGATGGTTATTTTAACTTTAAATCGTCAAAGCAGAATATTCAGCTAAAGAATGATACCATTTGTTATATCCCCTTTGTAAAAGCTTATCGTATTTTTGGAAAGTTAGAATTGAAAAAGGCAGGAATTGGCTCTAAGAAAATTAATAAAATTAAAGGGATACGTGTGAGTGCAGTTGATAGTAAAGGACGCGAGTATTCTTCCTTGACGGATAGAACTGGCCAATTTATGCTACCTGTGGCAGGTAAAGACACATATGATGTTAGCATCAATAATCCTTATGGTCGCTTAATTAAAGTGAATGGTAATAATACCAAGGTCAATTTTGCTAATAATGATAAGGAAGAGGTGAACTTCCAATTTCTGGAAAAGAGAAGACGAGTGAAAATGAAGAAAGCCAGCTCTTCATTACCTACGGAAACAAAAATGGAACCAGAACTTAAGAAGAATATTGGTATAAAGAAGAAAGTAAATACTGAAAAATCGAAAAACAGTGAATTGGATTATTGGATTTTTACAAAAAAATCAGAAACGGGGAATTTTAATGATAAATACTGGGTAGTAGGTGCCTATAGCAATAAAACAAATGCCCAGAAACGAGTAGACCAAATAAATCAAGCTGGAGCCAAATGGATTTTCGTATCAGATAAGAACCTCTATTATGTCTTCATAAATAAAACGAGTCAGGCCATCTCTAAATAGACTTTAAACATTTAAATCATTTTTTGAACATGAACTTTACTAGAATCTTTTCACTCTGTATTGCCTTCTGCTTTCTTACTTCCTGCAATTTTAATAGAGATCAACTTCAACAAAATGTAGTGGCTGAAGGCTATTTGATTTGGACAGGAGAATATTCCAATGATGGCTGTGGATTCTTAATAGAAATAGGCAGTATGAAATACAAGCCAGAGAATGAATCTGTGATTGATGACAAATATAAAACAAGCAGCAGAGTCCCTGTAGAACTTGAATTTATAGGCCTTAACCGGATTTTTGAACTCAGCTGCGGTGAATCTAATGAGATAGAAGTCATAGAAATTATTTCGATGAATGAAATTGTAGATGAAGAATAAGCCATTAAGCATTAAAAAAGCCGCTCCCAGGGGAAGCGACTATTTATATTCTAGATGACTTATTTGTCCACACTTAAAAATTCTCATTCATTATTGAAATCAACGGTTTGTGTCCCCAAGGGCATGCCTATACAATGTGTTGGCGGTCGTTTGTTTTATTAAAAAATGAGTTACTTGCCAGAATTATAATAGTTTCTAACCCATGCCATTATTTGATTGTCGGTCATGTTATCCGCTTTTTCAACAGATAGCTTCTTATTCTTAAATTGGGAGTGCTTTTCCAATAACTCGTTGTACAATTTCTCACCTGTTTGAGCCGGTCCAAAAATGACTATAGCATCCGCATCAGCAATAGGCATGACTATATCCTTAAAGAATTCTGCCAACTGATGCTTCTTCCTTTCTAAATATTTATTATCCTGAACCACATCTTGTTGCACACCTTTTGACCTTGATCCACTTCCACCACCTACATGGAATTCTTCAACGTCAGACACAATCGTATCAAGGCTTTCCTTTCCAGCTTCAATGGAAACAATTTTTGCTGTTCTCTTATCAATCCAAATTCCTACGTGTTTCATGGTTTTATAATTTATATTTAATAATTCCCGTCAACGGATGGCTACAGTCAGTTATTGATGTTATTTCATCTTTACCTTCTGAAAATGTGAATATATTCAGCTGTTATTGAAGTGTGTATTCACATTATATATAAAAATACAAAATTTAAATTGAGATTATCAATTTAAATTAATACCATCAAGCCTGATAATCTTTCTTTTACAGGTAAATTACATTATAAAGAGATGAGTATCTCGATAAGGGGATAAACTGAATATTGAGCTAAGAAACTTTGTATTTCTATTCGGATTAAACGACCATTCCACTAAAGCAATAAGTATACGCTTGGCAAACAAAAAAAGATGGCATCACAACTTGCTAGCTGATACCCATTTTAAATGACACAAGCATCTTTTAGTTAAAAGGATCTGATTTTTAGCTTTGAACGGTTTTTGCTTACAAAAAAAGACGACTCATATGAGTCGTCTTTTTATATTCTAGATGGCTTATTTGCCTATTAATTCAGACAAGGATTCGTTTCTATAGTCTCTTCAACCAAGTTCTCCTTTTTCTTAAGTTCCGATACGATGATATTGTTTTTTACAGTTCTAAAGATAATGTCTTGAGCCTCTGCAAAGGAAATATCGTACTTGCGATCAACTTGTCGGTACTCTTCAGGGTATTTTGCCAGTAATTTATCGTAAAAACCATCCAGTAAATCATTGCTTGGGTTCCTGAATTCCAATTTCAACTCGAAACGACGGAGTAGAGCAGAATCAATCATATCAATTTGGTTGGTCGCTGCAATGATAATGGAATGTTTCGGCAAGGAGTCGATAAGCTGAAGCATGGTGTTCACCACACGTTTCATCTCGTTGCTATCGGTATTGTCGTAGTCACGCTCTTTACCCAAAGAATCGAATTCATCAAAGAAAAGAACAGCCTCTTGAGATTCTACCAA